>CAIXNQ010000266.1 GCA_903920835.1 uncultured Bacteroidota bacterium
GAATAAGTGCTTTTTTGGAGCTATTTTGTTGAGAAAATTACTTTATAAGCTGTCAATTATTTGGTTTAAGAAGCTTTAATAATGATATAAGTAGAGATAAATACTTGATTGTCATTGAAAAAATCTAATAAAAAAAGCCTTTTTAATGGTTTGTAACAATTTTTATATGTTTGAAAATTAAATAAGGAAAAAAAATTCTTCGTCAATATATACAGTTTTGTAAGTATTAGCGAAAGTTTGTCTACGTTATTTAACAGTTAGATACACCTTAAGATAAACTCAAGACAGCCTTCAATGGTTCAACTTTTTTTGAAATTATGGATTTATTAAAATGTTTGTAGTAGGTAAATAAGTTATTCATTTTTAACAAGCTTAAGAAATTAATCTCATATCAAACGAATAAAACTTTTGAAGAAATAGATTATCTTAATCACTATTTTTTTACATTTGGGCAAAATTGAAAGATGAGTACTACTTCTAAAGAATACGATAAAATCATAGGCATTTGCAGGGAGCTATTTGGCAAGAAATTGAAAGATTATGGTTGTGCGTGGCGCATCATGCGGTTGCCTTCATTGACGGATCAAATATTTATAAAGGCCCAACGCATTAGAAGTCTTCAAGAAAACGAGGTTAGAAAAGTTGACGAAGACGAAACCAGCGAGTTTATCGGAATCATTAATTATGCCCTAATTTCACTAATTCAATTAGAGCTTGGTGTGGCAACGCAGCCCGACTTGTCTAATGAAGAGTCCATAAAATTATATGATGCCAAAATAGCCTTAACAAAACAATTAATGGAAGACAAAAACCATGATTATGGCGAGGCTTGGCGCGAAATGAGAGTGAGTTCGCTCACCGATTTAATTCTGCAAAAACTACTTAGAGTTAAACAAATAGAAGACAACAAAGGAAAAACACTGGTTTCTGAAGGCATTGATGCCAATTATCAAGACATGATTAATTATGCTGTTTTTGCTTTGATTTTGATGAAGTTTGAATAACAAAACCTTAACAAAAAGCAATCGGTTTCGACTGTATATTTGTTTCTTTTAAATTCTATCATTATGAATGATTACAAAAAATATTTTCCTTGGACCATTCGGGTGTTGGTTTCCTTTTTATTCATTATTTCGGCAATCGCCAAAATGTATCCTTCGCCTTATTTTGCAATTTCAACTTTTGAGGTTAAACAGCTTTATAGCTTAGGTTTTTCTGAAGCAATTGCGCCCTATTTTTCCAGAACATTAATCGGAATCGAGATGGCGCTGGGCCTATTATTATTGCAAAACAATTGGTTAAAAAAGTTCATCATTCCGACTACTATTTTATTATTGGCAGTTTTTGTGGGGCATTTAACCTTTGTTACTTTTCTAAAAGGTGGCAATACTGGCAACTGTGGCTGCTTTGGGGAATTAATTCCGATGACGCCCATTCAGGCAATAATTAAAAATATTGCAGCTATCGGGCTTTTGGGGTATTTGTATTTTTTAATCCCGAAAGAAAACAAAAACGGTAATTTTTGGGTTTTAACAACGGTGCTGTTTGCTACCATAATGGCAATTTATATGCTGGCTCCAATTCAACCGCCAGCCGCTAATTTTACCGTATCTCCTTCCGAAGTGATTTCTGAACCTGATTCAAACGAAACTTTAAATGACACTATTACTTCTAAAGAATTAGTTACGGAGAAAGATACAAACAAAACCATAAAGAAAGATTCGATTGTTAAAACGGAAGTTAAAATCAACGAACCCAAAAAGACAAAATCAGGTTATGCTAACTTTTTTCCTAAGATAGATTCTGGCAGAAAAGTCCTTTGTTTCTTCGTTCCAGGTTGCGATCATTGTAGAGAAGTTGCCAAAGAACTCAACGAAATGAAGCAAAAAGATAAGAATTTTCCTGAAATTCAAGTCTTGTTTATGAACGAAGAAGCCGATTTGATTCCGGAGTTTTTTAAAGTTGCAGGCACGCAATATCCATATAAAATAATAGAAATTATTCCGTTTTGGAAAATGCTCGGCACCGGAAAAGACACTCCGGGAGTTAAATATCTTTGGAACGGAAATGAGCTTAAATATTATTACGGCATTACAGACAACAAGTTCAATGCTGCCGAATTTAAGGAATTGGTCAACAAACCTTTTGCCGATTTAAAGAAAAAATAGTCAAGGCTGAGATGAATCAAAATAAATTAAATTATGAAAAAAATTATTCTTTCGTTATTCGTTATCTTTACTTTCAACGCCTGTTCGCAAGGTCAAAAAACGGCTTTTGCGCCAGCAGCATTGTCCGAAAAACTATTGGCATTTGACGGAAGTCAACCCACTTTTCAAGACATTTTAAATGCACATAAAAACCAAACTGTTGTTATTGAAGTGTGGGCGTCATGGTGCGGAGATTGTGTCAAAGCAATGCCAAAAGTTAAAGCGCTTCAAGCCAAAAATCCAACGGTTGCTTATGTTTTTATATCAATGGATAAAACAGCCGATAAATGGAAAGAAGGCATCGAAAAACACGGACTCAAAGGCGATCATTATATGGCAAACAACGGCATGAAAGGCGCATTTGGCAAAGCGATAGACCTGGATTGGATTCCGAGATATATCATTATTGATAAAACAGGCAAAATTGTTTTGTATAGAGCCATCGAAACCGATTTTGACAAAATAGAATCATTACTTCAAAAATTAAACTAACTATAAATAAAATATTATGAGAGCAAAAATTGTCGCCGGAAACTGGAAAATGAATAAAACCGCCACCGAAACCAACGATTTATTAACGGAATTAATATCTAAAATACCTTCAAACACCTCAACCGAAGTAATCGTTGCGCCAACTTTTGTCAACCTTTCTGCAGCTGTACGTCAATTAGCAGCAACTTCAATTCAAGTGGCGGCACAAAATATGCACCAAGCAGAAAACGGTGCTTTTACAGGCGAGATTTCGGCAGCGATGCTCAAAAGTGTTGGCGTTACTACCGTAATTCTTGGTCATTCCGAGCGAAGAGCCATCTTTCACGAAACCGATGCTGTGATTGCTTATAAAGTGGACACTGCATTGCAACACGATATGCGCGTTATTTTTTGTTTTGGCGAAGAACTGAAAGACCGTCAAAATAACCAACATTTTTCTGTTGTTGAGAACCAACTTAGAGACGGACTATTTCAATTGAAAAACGAGCATTGGGAACATATTGTTCTTGCCTACGAACCTGTTTGGGCGATTGGAACTGGCGAAACTGCAAGCCCAGAACAAGCCCAAGAAATGCACGAATTTATTAGAGAAACGGTGAGAAAAACTTATGGAAATGACATTGCCGACCAAGTTGCAATTCTTTATGGCGGCAGTGTGAAGCCTGATAATGCGAAAGAGATTTTCTCAAAACCCGACGTTGATGGCGGACTAATTGGCGGTGCTGCCTTGAAAGCGGACGATTTTCTGGCGATTGTTACTGCGATTTAATAATAAAAACAAGCTTTTTTTATACAAAACCCTTCGGCTCTCTTGAATCGAAGGGTTTTTGCTTTAAGAAAATTTCATCTTTTCACTAAGCTATGTTTAATAAAATTTAGCATTGCGCCTTTATTCTTAATCAATAACATTGTTTCTATGTGGTTAAAAAAACAATACGAACTTAGGTATTAAAAAGCAATAGAATGAATTTATTGTTTCATTTCAAAACTTTTACTTTAATAGTGTCGTTTACACCATAATTTCCTGTCAGTAGAATTTGGTCTTTTGGGGTTAACGCTGGAGAAATTATCTCAATTCGGTCATCGGTTGCAATGCCTATTTCTATCGGAACTTTAACTGCGGTGTTGCTGTTAATCATTTTCATTATCCAAAAATGGGTTTCGGTTTGGTCGCTCAAAACGGCAGCTTTTGGCAAAGAAACAGCGTTTGAACTTGACGCTTTATTGATTTTAACTTTCACAATTAAGTTCTCTGGAAGATCCTGAGCACCTTCTATTTTCAGGACAACGCTCTGTGTTTGCGAAGTTGCATCAACTGTGGGCATATATTTTTGAACAGTTGCCATGCGGTTCGTTCCATCGGGCAGGGTGACGGACAATCTTTTGCCGAGGGTTACGTAGCGTTTTAAATTATAAGGCAAACTCAAAACAATTCCGAAACTTTTGGTGTCATTGATGGTGACCAACGCATCACCGTCTTGAACATAATCGCCTTGCTGCACATTGATTGAAGTGATGGTCCCGTTAGTGTTTGAGCGCACTTTGATGGCTTCGCCAAAGTTGAGCGTTGGGTCTATTTTGTTGATGGTATTGCCCAAAACTTTGGCTTCTCTGGTTTTAATTGAAAGCAATATTTGTCCCGTGGCAACATAATCATTGACGGCAACATTCACCGAACTCAAATAGCCAGTAGCATTGGCTTTAATGATGTTTTTTACTAAATAAGTCGCTGTGCCGTTAAGTTCTAAAGCATTTTCTAAGCCCGCAGCATTTATTGTTGTTAGGGTTACAGGAACGATTACTTCTTCGGTTTTTTCAGTTTCTTCAGATTGCTTGCAGGAAGCTATTGAAAGAAGTAGGGCTATAAGAAAAATATAATTGTTGTTCATAGCTGTTTTAGTTGTTGGTGTTCCAGTAATTAATTTCATTAATAACGAGAAGTTTATTGACTTTATTCTGAGAGATATTGTTGTTTATTGAAATGATGTTTGCAATAGCGATGACAAAGTCAGTAATTTGAGCATCGCCCGTTAGGAGCAACTTCTTGTCGGCTTCAATCAATGCTTCGGAAACCGAGAGTTGCAACTGCAACTGTTTTTCTATTTGATTGGATTGCTCTAGTTTTTGACGAAGTTGTAGCAATTGTTGACTGTATTGTCGGTTGAAATTGCTTTTATAGGCAGCGGTTGTTGCCAAAGCAACGGTGTTTTTTTGATGCGACAAACTTCTTTGATTGCCATCAAAAATCGGAACAGAAAGCCCTAGCCCAACACTGAAACCAAAGTTTTTGTGTCCTTCGCTATAGAAACTTGACAAATATCCCGCATCTGTCAGCAAATTGAGTGCCGGTTTATAACGGTTGTCAATGAGTTTATTCTGGTTTATAATCTTTAGACTGTCAACTTCAAATTGCTTTATGAAGATGCTCTTTTCTGACTTTTGAATATTCTGAATCGAAATATCTGGCTTTTTCAAACTTACGAAAGTGGTGTCGGAGATTCCACAGAGATAATTCAGCAGTCCGACATCATTTTGATATTGGTGTTTTAGCTGCATTACTTGAAGTTCTTGCTGCTTCAAAGTTGATAGAAAAATCAGATAATCGGTTTGTTTATAGATGGAGTTTTGGGTTAGTCGCTTCAAAACTTGAGCTTCATCGGTCAACAGGGCAAGCATCTTATTGTTGTAATTTATTTGGTCGGCGCTTCCGGTAGCCGTGATGTATTGCGAGGTAACAATTTTATTCAAATCTTTTACCGCAATTTTCTTATTTAGAGATAATGCTTCTTTAATAAGTTTATAGCTTTCTGCCTGCGAATTGATTTGACTTTTGCCAATAATTCGTTTGTTTAGACCCACCAATCCAACAACAGATTGACTGTTGGTAATAGTGTTGTCATATCCATAATTGTCTAGGTTTGGCGAGAGGTTGGCGTTGAGGTTGGCGGCTACTTGAGGTTTATATTGCGCTTTATTCAATAAACTATCAAGTGAGTTCAGCTTTATTTGATTGGATAAATCAATAAGCAACGGCGAATTAATTCTGGCTTTTTCTGTATAAAAAAACAAGTCTTTCTCTTGCGAAAAAGACTTGCTTATAAATAAAATGAGTATATAAAATATAGTTCTTTTCATTTGGCTAAATTAAGTAAAAAAATGATTTAGTTACTTTCAACAACCAAGATGGCAAAAGAATTAGGGATAATTGAGGATTTTGGTTTTGGGTTTTCGGTTGTTGCAGCTGGTTTTGCGCCATACTCCGCCGATGACAAATACAATTGATGTGTTTTGTTGTTTAGCGTAATGGTTCGTGCTCCTTTTTGAGTAGATACGGTTTGAACTACCGAAAAGTCGTTTGCTGAGTTTTCTCTAACAACCGTAATTGTCCCTGCGCCATTGGAACTGAACGCTAACTTTCTATCAGAATCAAAAGCCACACCATCGCAACCTTCACCAATTGGCAATGATTTAATCACTTTTCCATTGGCAGCATCAACTACAATCATTAATTTATTACCACAAACCGAAAACAATCTATTTGAAGTTAAATCAATGGCTAATCCTGTTGGTTCTTCGCCGGGAGTAATGCTCCAACTTGCCATAACTTCAAGGCTTTTAGTGTCGATAGTTTTAATTTGATTCTTGTCTTCAATGTTTACATAAATCAAACCTTTGGTATTTGTTACTGAAAATTCTGGTTTTCCACCAAGCGGAATTGTTTTAATGACTTTGTTCGTAATAGCATCAAGAACAGTGGCATCTTTGCTTTTGGCATTAAACGTAAATACTTTCCGAGAAAATTGATCGTATAAAACTGCATCAGGTTTTTGACCTTCAATTGCAACTTTTTCTATCAATTCAAAGTTTTTTAAATCAATAATAGAAACCGAATTGTCTTTGCCATTTGTGATAAATGCTTTGTTTAGTTCGTTTGCAACTGCAATGCCGTGAACGCCTTTGGTGTTTTGAATCGTAGCAATTGTTTTCTCAGTCTTTAAATCGACCACGTTAACTACATTGCCATGCGAAACAAACAGATGTTGATTTGGTTCATCAACCGAAAGATAATCCCAACCTTCATCTCCAGCAATGGTAATTTTTTTTGCAACTTTATAGGTTTGGCAATTGCTGTTGGCAACAAATCCAAAGCTTATTAAAAACAAATAGAATATTTTTTTCATTTTTTAGTTTATTTCAACTCGATATATGAATTAACAATGCAATATTAATCTAAAATATCGTTTTGAATCCATAAAGAGAAATGGTTTTTGTTTATTTAGTCATATTTCATGAAAGTTCCCTTTGCATCAAAAATAACATCGTGTGATTTCTTATCTTTTTTAACTTCTACTTCATAAGTAACTACGTTTTTGTCGTCTGTTATTTTTTCGGTTTCTTTAATTTTTTCAGAAGGATAATTTTTCTTTACATAATCAATAACTCCAGCTGGAAGTTCAGATTCTTTAATTTCTACTTCAATTGATTTTCTGTGTCCAGATGCATCATAAACTGTTGAAGTTTCAACACCGTTTACTTCAAATGCAGCTTCAAAATCATTTTCTTCTTTCATCCATTTTACTTTTTCAGGAGAAAATTCTTTTTTAAACGACTCAAGAACTGCTGTTGGCACTTCAATCTTTTCATGTTTCTTTTCTTTTTTTGAGCAAATAGACCAACGCTCATTAAAATTACAACTGTTAGAATTAGTTTTTGCATTTCTTTTTTATTTAAGTTTAATTAGTTCGTGTACCTACACGACAATAAGGCAAAAGTAGAATAGAAGTAAATAAATTGATTTTCAGTGCTACTTAATTTATTCTTTAATCATTAAACAAATAGATTCTTTAAGTTATTTTGACGCATACAATTTAAATAAAAAAGACTGCCATGTATTATTATGACAGTCTTTCTTTATGAATTTTGAAGTATTACACCTTCATTATTTCGGCTTCTTTAATTACCAAATGTTCGTCTATTTTCTTGATGAATGCATCTGTAAATTTTTGAACGGTTTCTTCTGCTGTTTTGCAATCGTCTTCAGAAGTACCTTCTTTTTCTAGTTTTTTAATATCTGTATTGGCATCTTTTCGAGCGTTTCTAATACCGACTTTTGCATCTTCTGCTTCTGATTTAGCTTGTTTTACTAAATCTTTTCTGCGTTCTTCTGTAAGTGGTGGCACACTAATAATCACTACATCACCATTATTCATTGGATTAAAACCAAGATTGGCAATCATAATGGCTTTTTCAATTGGGTGCAGCATACTTTTTTCATACGGCTGAATGGTTATCGTTCTCGCATCAGGAACGTTGATGTTTGAAACTTGCGACAACGGAGTTTGAGCTCCATAATAATCTACAAAAACGCTTCCGAGCATTTGTGGCGATGCTTTTCCGGCACGAATATTTAAAAATGATTTCTCTAAATGTGCAATCGTACCGTTCATTGATTCTTGGGTACTTTCTAATATAAATTGAATTTCTTCCATAGTATTAGTAATTGATTTTGAATAATTTTATTATATATTTACAACGGTTCCGATGTTGTCTCCCTCACAAATTTTTAATAAATTGCCCTCTTTGTTCATGTCAAAAACAACAATTGGCAATTTGTTTTCTTGGCTCAAAGTAAATGCAGTTGTGTCCATCACGTTCAAACCTTTTTTGAGCACATCTTCAAAAGAAATGTAATCAAATTTAACGGCGTCTTTATCTTTTTCTGGATCGGCAGTATAAATTCCATCAACACGTGTTCCTTTAAGGATAACGTCGGCATGAACTTCAACTCCTCTCAAAACAGCAGCAGTATCAGTTGTGAAATAAGGATTTCCCGTTCCGGCTCCAAAAATTACAATGCGTCCTTTTTCTAGATGACGAACCGCTCTTCTTTTGATATAGGGCTCTGCAATAGCTTCGATTTTTAAAGCAGTTTGCAATCGAGTCAACATTCCTTTGTCTTCTAAAGCACCTTGAAGCGCCATTCCGTTGATTACTGTAGCAAGCATTCCCATATAATCTCCTTGAACACGATCCATGCCGTTACTTGCTCCTGCAACACCTCTAAAAATGTTTCCGCCACCAATAACAATTGCAATTTGAACTCCTTTATCGTGAATTTGCTTTATTTGATCGGCATATTCCGAAAGTCTTGCTGGATCGATTCCGTATTGTCGGTCGCCCATCAAGGCTTCACCGCTTAATTTTAGAAGTATTCTTTTGTATTTCATACAGGTTTGCTTTTAGAAGTTTGTTTTATTGATTAATAATTTAGGAGCGTAATTACTTATTTTGTGCGCAAATATAAACAATTCATTATTTTGATTGTAACAATTATTGCAAACAGACCATAAATAATTATTTACTTTTGTTCGAAATTAATCAAAAAAAAATGACTTCAATTCTTAATAACAGTCTATCAAAAAGCATTACCTATTCTGAATATCGAGAATTGGTTTCTAAATTTGCGCTTGAAGGTAAAACCACAGGAGACAATTCATCTGCATCGCTAATTCATTATACACACTTGAACGATGCCCGAATGCGTAGATTGGACAAAACACTTGAGTTGACGCCATCAGTTCAAAATTTTTTAGAAAACAACAATAGAGAATTCATCTGGTTAGTAATTACCGAAAGCTGGTGTGGCGATGCAGCTCAGATTTTGCCTGTAATTGCAAAAATGAGCGAAGCTTCAAACAAAATTCAAATGAGAATCGTGCTTCGTGATGAAAACCCAGAACTGATGAATTTGTTTTTAACCAACGACACAAAATCTATTCCGAAATTGATTGTTATGGACCAAAAAACAGAAAATAGTATTGCAGATTTTGGACCCAGACCCAAAGGCGCAGCAGATTTTATGTTGAATTACAAACTCGAATTTGGACAAATAGATGACAATGCAAAACTCGAACTTCAAAAGTGGTACACCCAAAACAAAGGAGTCGAGATTCAAGATGCGATTATTGAACTGATTTCTCGCTAAAACCTTTTTTACAATTATAAATACTACTTTTGATACTTTCAAGTTATAGTATTTATGTCTAATAAATCGTTGCTGTTGCTGCTACTTCTTTTTGCTTCTGGGCTTTTTGCTCAAGAAAGCAATTCGCTGTATCAAACCAAAAAAGTAGCCACTACGAAAGACACGATTTATATAGAAAACAACAGCATCAATCCGCTTTTTTTTAAACTTCTTGACAAATCAAACAAAGCAATTGACAGTTTGAGCTATAAAATTGATTTCTCTAAAGGGATTTTAGTTCTCAATAAATCTGTAGCCAATCAGCATGACACCGTGACCGTGCGATATTTGAAATATCCTTCGTTTCTCACCAAAACCTACAGTTTTTATGACGATAGCAAAGTGGTTCATAATGCGAACGGCGAAGCCAACTTATATCGAATTGCCAACGATAATTTTAAAAAATTTACACCTTTTGATGGATTAAACACTTCTGGAAGCATCACTAGAGGAATTACAATTGGCAACAATCAAAATGCGGTTGTAAATTCTAATTTAGATTTACAGATTACGGGCAAAATATCCGACAAAGTTAGCCTTAGAGCTTCTATTCAAGACAGCAATATTCCTCTACAAAACGGAGGTTATTCTCAGAAATTAGATCAGTTTGACCAGATTTTCATGGAACTTTACAGCGATAAATGGAGCGTTCGGGGTGGCGATTTATTTCTCGAAAACAGACAATCAAAGTTTTTAAACTTCAACAAAAAAGTGCAAGGCTTGTCGGGAATTTTCCGTTTTGGAACAGACGAAAACAAGACTACTGTTTTTGCCTCTGGAGCAATTGTCAAGGGGCAATATGCCAAAAGTTCGTTTACTGGTCAAGAAGGAAATCAAGGGCCGTATAAACTCCGTGGTCAAAATGGCGAATTATATATACTCGTGATTTCGGGTTCAGAGCGGGTTTATGTGAACGGAATTCTTTTGAAGCGAGGCGAGAATAATGATTATGTAATTGATTATAACGCCGGCGAAATCCGATTTACGACACTTTATCCCATCAATTCAGAGATGAGAATTGTTATTGAATATCAATATTCAGACAGAAATTATACTCGTTTTGTGACTTATGGAGGCGCTACACACGAAACCAAAAAATGGAGTATTGGCGGTGCAATTTATTCTGAAAGCGATGTAAAAAACCAACCTTTGCAACAAAATCTTTCAACAGAACAGGTTCAGATTTTGACACAAGCGGGCGACAATCCAGATTTAATGACCGCACCATCGGCTTATGCAGATGCTTATTCTACGAATAAAATTCTGTATAAAAAAACAACCCTCAACGGAGCTACTTATTTTGAATATTCTAACGTTTCAACCGACGAGCTATATAATGTAACTTTCAGTTTTGTGGGCGATAAATTGGGCAATTACAATATCATCAACTCGGTTGCTATCGGAAAAATTTATCAATATGTACCGCCCATAGCTGGTGTAAAACAAGGAAGCTATGAACCAATAACCCGCTTGACGCCACCCATAAAACTTCAAATTGCAACAATTCAAGGAAAATTTACGCCTTCAGAAAAAACGCTGATTGATTATGAACTGGGCGTGAGTGATAACGACAAAAACTTATATTCTAGCATTGATGATGGCGACAATAAAGGAATGGCAGGAAAAATCAACCTCAAACAGCGGTTGTTTTCAAAGAAAATTCAGGTCGATTATTTTAGCAATTACCAATGGGTGCAAAAAAACTTCAGAACCATCGAACGGCTTTTTACTATTGAGTTCAATCGTGATTGGAACCTATCAACTTTTTCAGGCAATCAAAGTTATTTGATTACGGGAGTCACTGCTTCGTTGCCCGACAAAGGAAAGCTGACTTATCAATTTGAAAAACTTGACTTTTCTGAAACCTTTTCGGGCAATAGACATGTTTATGATTTTTTTTCTAAATATAATAAAATCACATTTCAGAGTTCGGGCAGCGTTTTGAAAAGCGACGGAAGTTATTCTGCATCAACTTTTATTAGAAACCAATCGAAGGTTAAATTTAACTTTCATAAAAACTGGATTGGCTCTAGTTTTAGAATGGAAAACAACAAAGAAAAACTAGAAGCTACGCAATCACTCTCTAATCTTAGCCAAAGATATAATGAAATTGGCAGTTTTATTGGTCGTGGTGACAGCACCAAAGTCTTTGTTGAAACTGGATTTTTGCACCGAACCAACGACAGTTTGCAAAACGGAATCCTGCAACGGGTGAATGCTTCAAATTCGTTTTATGTCAATACAAAACCAATCAAAAACGACCGCACCGATTTGTCAATGTTTGTTAACTACCGAACGCTGACTTATGAAAACAACAAATTGCCTTCTGAAAATTCGCTCAACTCAAGAATCTTGTTCAACACCCGTTTTTGGGACCAATTGTTGCAGTCCACCACAGCTTATGAAACCACTTCTGGAACGATTGCCCAGCAACAATTTACCTATTTAGAAGTTCAGGCAGGACAAGGCGTTTATATGTGGAAAGATTATAACAACAACGGCATTCAGGAGTTGCAAGAATTTGAAGTAGCTCCTTTTCCAGATTTGGCAAAATATGTTCGGGTGTTTTTGCCCAATCAAGTTTTTATAAAAACCCATCAAAATAAGTTTTCGCAAAGCCTAATTTTGAATCCAAATCAATGGCAAAATAAAGTTGGCTTACTGAAACTGGCTTCTTATTTCTATAACCAAACCAACTATTTAATCGAAAAAAAAGTAGCCCGAAACTCGAGTAATTTTGACTTAAATCCGTTTGCTGCTGCCGATGAAAACTTGCTCGGATTGAACACTACTTTTAGAAACAGTCTGTTTTTAAATCGAGGCAAACAACGGCATTCGGTTACTTATACGTTTTTGAAAAATCAAACCAAGAACTTGCTGTCAGTCGGTGCTATCGAGAGCAAAAACAGTTCGCACCAGTGGCAATATGCCCACCTGATTGAAAAAACTTGGCTCATGGCTTTCTCAACAAAAACCATTCGGTCGGTTACTAGCGCAGAGAATTATGCCAGCCGCAATTTCGAGTTAGAAGGCTATCAATTAGCACCAAAGATTTCCTATTTATTTACTAAAAACACAAGCCTTGACGTTTTTTTTGAATATCAAACCAAAGCCAACAAAATAGGCAATTTAGAAAACCTCAAACAAAGCCGCCTTGGAGCTTCGTTTACGCTTTCGACCAGTAATAAATTTACTTCAAACGGAGAGTTTTCGATGTATAACAATGCGTTTATAGGCAACGAAGTTTCGCCCGTGGCGTTCCAAATGCTCGAAGGATTGCAACCAGGCAAAAACACTACTTGGCGGTTGTTAATTCAGAAAAACTTGACGCAATATCTCGACATTAACCTCAACTATCAAGGACGCAAAAGCGAAACCAGCCAAACGATTCACACAGGCAACGTGCAACTTCGGGCTTATTTTTAGATTGATGTTTGGCACAAATATATTTTAAAATTGTATTGAAATTTTGAATTATTAATTCATTAATTCTCATCACGTTTTTTGCTTAAATATTATCTAAGAAAACTAAAAGAAGCCCCCCGAAAACCATTTGAAGTCCTCAGAAGCCCGATTGAAGCGCTCCGAAAACTCTTTGAAGTCCTCAGATGCCCGATTGAAGTTCTCAGATGCCCGATTGAAGTCCTCAGATGCCCGATTGAAGTTCTCAGATGCCCGATTGAAATTCTCCGAAAACTCTTTGAAGTGCTCCGAAGACCGTTTGAAGGTATTTTTTAATTATCTGAGTACTTCTAGCGTTCTTTTATGTGCTTTTTGCTTGCTTCTGACAAAAAAGCACAAACAACTGAAAATGATTTTTATTTAATTGAAGTAAGTTTTATTACTACTAATTAAAATTTTGTTACTAATGACCAGAGATTGAGTAGATCTAAATTAAAATCATTATTAAATAAGCTAATGAATTAGAGTTTTTGGGCGTAGTTATTCGTTATTTAAACCTTCATAAAAACTACTTAAACCGAATAGTTGACCTCTAATAAAATAATTTTCTAAACAAAATAACTCCAAAAAAGCACTTATTCGGTCCAACTCAAAACCAAATTATTCCAAATTTTTATTCACATGGGCCATTTGCATTTTTCATGTTACAAGCCATTATTTACAAGGGTTTCTGTTTTTACTGTTCTATAAAAAACGCATAAAAAAATCCACTTTTGGGGTAAAAGTGGATTAAAAAATCTATTTCAGAACCATCAATCATCAAAAATCTTTCTTCAACTCCTTAATGGTGTTTTTAATCTGCTTGTTCAAACTCTGATAAACGCCTTTAATCTCTTTGCGTTTGCCTTTTTTTTGCGCCCATTCTTCAACAAGGTTTATTTCTTCATAAGAGACATTCATGCCAAACAAATCTAATTTGTCTCGCATCTTTTGGGCGGTAGCTTTAACAAGATCATAATCTTTGTCTTCAATACCAAGATATAACATCTCCACTTGGGCAGGCATTTGATCCATAAATAAATCAATTTCGACAAAAACTTTATCTTCGTCCGAATTGAATCTCGAATAAACCTTTGCTAAATTATAGTGTAGTGCCATTATTTTACTTGAATTCTAAATAATTTATTACCTTCTAAATATCCTTCTAAAACATCGTTGGGTTTCACTGCCGCAACGCCTGCTGGAGTTCCTGTAAACAAAATATCTCCTATTTTCAATGTAAAATATTTTGAAACATCAGCAATCAATTCATCAATACTCCAAATCATATTCGAAGAATTTCCAGCCTGAACCACCGTTCCGTTGTTTTTCAACTCAAAGCTGAGGTTGTCTAAAGATTCAAACTGCGACTTTGGCAAAAAATCACCAATCACCGCCGACCCGTCAAAAGCTTTTGCTTTCTCCCAGGGCAGTCCTTTTTCTTTCAAACTTTGTTGCAAATCTCGGGCAGTAAAGTCAATGCCAAGTCCAATTTCGTCATAATAATTGCCAGCAAACTTTGCGTCGATATATTTCCCTACTTTGGTTATTTTAACAATCAACTCAATTTCATGATGAATATCTTCAGAAAATTCTGGAATCACAAAAGGGTGTTGCTTCAATAAAATCGCAGAATCGGGCTTTAAAAAAACAACAGGTTCGGCTGGTCGTTCGTTGTTGAGTTCTGCAATATGGTTGGCATAATTTCGCCCAATACAAATGATTTTCATTTTTAGTAAAAGCTATTTGGTGTTTAACTTTCTGAGTTTAATTGCGGTTAAAACTTTCTTAGTATATAACGGAAAGTCTGCATTTTGAATCCAACTGAAATAACCCGGTTCGGTGTCAAGAACTTTATCTACTTTCGCACCTTTGTGCTTCCCGAACGTGAATATTTCATCGCCATCTTTGTCAAAAGCAATCATTCCTGCAAAGTCGGCTATTTTTTTACGGGTAGTAAATTCGCTCAAAAATTTCATGTCGTTGTTGAGTTCAGGATATCTCTCGAGTTGCTGGGTTAAAATTTCGTAGGTCGCATCGGTATCGGCAGTGGCTGAATGTGCATTTTCAAGAGTTTTGCCACAATAAAATTTATAAGCAGCACTCAGCGTTCGTTCTTCCATTTTATGAAAAATAGTTTGAACATCAACTGAAACCCTGCTTTTCATATCAAAGTCAACCCCCGCCCGAAGCAATTCTTCTGCCAACAACGGAATATCAAATCGGTCCGAATTATATCCAGCCAAATCGCTATCTTTAATCATGTTGTGAATCGTTGCCGCCAGCTTGTCAAAAGTAGGTTCGTTGGCAACTTTCTCGTTAGTAATGCCGTGAACTTCGGTAGCTTGTTTCGGAATCGGAATTGTGGGATTTACCAACCAAGTCTTACTTTCTTTATTGCCATTTGGAAAAACTTTCAGGATAGCTATTTCTACAATTCTGTCTTTTCCAATGTCTATGCCTGTGGTTTCAAGGTCAAAAAAGCAGATGGGTCTGTTTAATTTTAATTCCATTTTTTGTGTTTAGTTAATTACAAATGTAATCGAATAATAGGTTTGATTTTAGTAATATTAAAAATGTAAACTTCTTCTGTGAAGTTCAAATTGTGCTATTTAAACATGTCTTCCATGCCGGGAATCATTGGTAAATCCATTTTTGCAACAGCGTCAAGTTCGGTTTTGTTTACGTTTATCGCTTTTGCAATGGCTTTATTTGTAACTAAAATCAAATAATCTTCAAGTTGTTCTTTGTCTTCCAAAAGTGCATCGTCAACTGCAATACTTTTGATGGTTTGATTGGCAGTAATGGTTATTTTCAACAATCCATCGCTACTTTGCTCATCGATTAAAACGGTGTCTAATCGCTTCTTTGTTTCTTCTATTTTTTGTTGGGTTGCTTGAAGCTTTCCCATCATTCCCATTAAGTCCATTTGTATATTTTTTATGCTACAAACTTACTACTTTGTTTTTATAACTTCAAAAGTTAATAAAATCCAAAAGAATTTAGTTCTCTAAAAGTTTACATTATTTTTACCTCATTAATATTTTTATTGAAACTTAAATCCAAAAGATGACCGACGCAAAATTGCCTTTAGCCAAGATTATTCCTAAAAAAATGAAGAAACACGGCGTCATTCGTGTTGATAATTACCACTGGTTGAACAATCGCGAAAATCCAGAAGTGATTGCCTATTTGAATGAAGAAAACGAATATTATAAAAGTCAAACTGCATCAACAGAAGATTTTCAAAAGTCACTTTTTGAAGAAATGAAAGCCCGAATTAAAGAAGATGACGAGTCTGTTCCGTATTTCTATAATGGTTATTTCTATATAACCCGTTTTGAAAAAGGTCAAAATTATCCAATATATTCTCGCAAAAAAGACAGTTTGACTGCCGATGAAGAAATCTTGTTTGATTGCAATTTGCTCGCAAAAGACCAAGCGTTTTTTCAACTTGGCGGCCTCTCTGTTAGTCCAGACAACACTATGGCGTTATTTAGTTTTGACTTAATTGGCAGACGAATTTATACCATTCAAATAAAAAACTTGGTTACTAACGCTGTTTTTGATGATAAAATTGAAAATGTAACCGGAAATGCAGTTTGGGCAAATGACAATAAAACCATTTTTTATTCCAAACAAGACCCAACAACTTTGCGTTCAGACAAAATTTTCAAGCACAAACTTGGCTTCAATTCAAGCGAAGATGTTTTGGTTTATTTTGAAAAAGACGAAACTTTTAGTGTTGATATTGCAAAATCAAAATCAAGAAAATATTTAGCCATCGAATCTGGAAGCACTTTAACTTCAGAATATCAAATTCTAGAAGCCAATAATCCAGAGGGTCAATTCCGTGTTTTTCAAAAAAGAAAAAGAGGCGTTGAATATCATATTTCTCATTTTGAAGACGTGTTCTACATCAAAACAAATGCTGATGATGCTGAGAATTTCAAGTTAATGAAAACACCCGAATCAAAAACGGCTAAGAAGTTTTGGACAGAAATAATTCCGCATCGAGACGATGTTTTGCTTGAAGATATTGAAATTTTCAAAAATTATCTGGTAGTCGAAGAACGATTTAATGGCTTAAACAGAATTAAAATAATTCCTTGGAATGGTGGCGAGGCATATTATTTGCCATTTGACAGCGAAACCTACACCGCATACACCGGAACTAATGTTGATTTCGACACCGAAATTTTGCGTTATAGCTATCAATCGCTTGCCACACCTCCATCGGTTATTGATTTCAATATGAAAACAAAAACCAAAGATATTAAGAAAGAGCAACAAGTGTTGGGCGGTTCTTTTGACAAAAACAATTACCACGAAGAACGTGTTTGGGCAACAGCAACCGACGGAACATTAATACCGATTTCGTTGGTTTACAGAAAAGATTTAAAAAATGCCGACGGAAACCCTTTGCTTCAATATGCTTATGGTTCTTATGGTTATTCTATGGACGCCAGCTTTTCGTCAACAAGACTTAGTTTGCTAGATAGAGGATTTATTTTTGCAATCGCGCATATTCGAGGTGGCGAAGATTTGGGCAGAAAATGGTATGAAAACGGAAAACTACTTCAAAAGAAAAACACCTTTACCGATTTTGTTGATTGTTCTAAATTTTTAATATATAAAAAATATACTTCAGCCGCTCATTTGTATGCCGAAGGAGGATCTGCAGGCGGACTGTTAATGGGAGTGATTGCCAACACAAATCCAGAATTATATAACGGAATTATTGCTCAAGTTCCGTTTGTTGATGTTGTGACCACTATGCTCGACAAAAGTATTCCACTAACGACTGGAGAGTATGACGAATGGGGAAATCCGAACAAAAAAGAATACTTTGACTATATGCTTTCCTATTCACCAATTGACAATATCAAGAAACAAGACTATCCGAATATGTACATTTCGACAGGGCTTCACGATTCGCAAGTGCAGTATTGGGAACCTGCCAAATGGGTTGCCAAACTTAGAGCGCACAAAACAAATTCAACTCAACTTTTTCTTGACACAAATATGGATGCAGGACACGGTGGCGCTTCGGGCAGATTTGAAGCTTTGAAGGAACTGGCAAAAGAATTTGTCTTTTTATTTGAATTAGAAGCGATAAAAAAATAGATTGAATTATTTTTATTAAATTTGCAGGCTTTGAATAAGTTTCTTTTGAATTATTTAAACCATTTGCCTTGACTAAAATTTTATGAAAGAACAAATAAACGCATATAATAACATTCTTGAGTTAATAGGCAAAACGCCTCTGATTAAACTAAACAAAGTAACAGAAAGTTTCAAGGGCAACTTTTATGCCAAGGTTGAGGCGTTTAATCCAGGACATTCTACAAAAGACCGCATCGCACTATATATCATCGAAGAAGCCGAAAAAAAGGGACTCCTTAAACCCGGAGACACCATTATTGAAACAACTTCTGGAAATACCGGATTTAGTTTAGCAATGGTCAGTATAATTAAAGGTTATCACTGCATTTTGGCTGTTAGTTCTAAATCTTCTAAAGACAAAATTGATATGTTGCGAAGCTTGGGTGCTAAAGTTTACGTTTGCCCAGCTAATGTATCGGCTGATGATGAACGTTCTTATTATAGCGTTGCCAAAAGACTGCATGAAGAAACCAAAGGTTCTGTCTATATCAATCAATATTTTAATGAATTAAATATCGATGCGCACTACAAATCTACTGGGCCAGAAGTATGGGAACAATCAAACGGAAAAATCACGCATTTAATTGCATGTAGCGGCACTGGCGGAACGATATCAGGAACTGCAAAATTTCTTAAAGAAAAAAATCCAAATATTAGAATTTTGGGCGTTGATGCTTTTGGGTCGGTTTTAAAAAAATACCACGAAACCAAAGAGTTCGACACCGCCGAAATTTATCCTTACAGAATTGAAGGTTTGGGCAAAAATTTAATTCCAACTGCTACTGACTTTGACGTAATCGATCAATTTATGAAAGTTACAGACGAGCAAAGTGCACACGCCACAAGAGAATTGGCAAAGAAAGAAGGCTTATTTGTTGGTTATACTTCTGGTGCCGTTTTGCAAGCCATTAAACAATATGCCGAAGCTGGCGAATTTGACGAAAACAGCAATGTAATTGCTATTTTTCCTGATCATGGTTCAAGATATATGAGCAAAGTTTTTAGCGACGACTGGATGAACGAACAAGGTTTTTTTGACGCCATCAACTCCGAAGAAGTTCAGAAAATTGAATTCATAAAGTAGGTTGCTTTAATTTCTTTCAATATTAAGTCAAAACTTGACCAGAATTTCAAAACTTCCAATTACAACTTTAAATTTTCATTTGGTTTTATAGAACTTCTATTGAAATCTTCGTTTTTAAGCCAATTAAAAATTTTGCTTTAATTTTAAAACTCTTTAGATCTTGAGATTGATCCATACAAAATTGATAATTTCAACAAATGATTCATTCGTTTCTTTATCTTTTTTTAAAATTCAAAAAAAATAATACTTCCCCACAAATTTTATACTTAAGCAGTCATTTATTAATTTTACTGTGTAATATTTTTTGCGTTTTGAAGATCTAAATTTATAACTCTTATTATTTGCAATTAAACCAACTTTGATTTGGATTTTAAAATCTGTTTTAACTACATTTGCCCCGTCTCAAAGGGGTGCTCTAAATAACGAGCTGAGATTATACCCAAAGAACCTGGGCAAGTAATGTTGCCAAGGGAAAAAAATGACAACCATAGCGTGCACACTATTTTTGTCATTAGGATTCATAAACTTTTTTTAACCATTGAATAATGGCCCCTTTTATTCGTAAACTTTATACGAATGAATAATTTTTATTTCGGCTCAAATGCCAAAAAGACTGCCAGTAAAGGCTGGTCAAAACTTTGTTTTATTAGTTTATTTTTTTATTTCAGTGCAACTTATTCGCAGGTTGCCGATTCTACCAAAGTAAATCAACTTGATGCTGTTTTGGTTTCTGCAACAAAGATTGACAACAAAACACCAATGACCTTTAGCGATTTCACTAAAAAAGAAATCGAAAAACGCAATCTGGGTCAAGACATTCCCATTTTGATGAATTTTTTGCCCTCTGTAGTCACCACTTCAGATGCCGGAAATGGTTTTGGATATACCGGAATTAGAGTCCGTGGCAGCGATGCAACTCGGGTTAATGTAACCATCAACGGAATTCCTTATAACGATTCTGAATACAGCGGCACCTATTTTGTTGACATGCCCGATTTTGCCTCGTCTTTAAGTTCTATTCAGTTGCAGCGCGGTGTTGGAACTTCTACAAATGGTAGCGGAGCGTTTGGTGCCAGCTTAAACTTAGTGACCCAAGAAGTTCAAAAGCAAGCCTCGGGCGAAATCAACAATAGTTTTGGGAGTTTTAATTCCCGAAAAAATACCGTCAAATTCAGCACGGGTTTGCTCAACAATCAATTTGAAATCTCTGGTAGATTGTCAGTGCTGCATTCCGATGGCTATGTTGACCGGGCTTCTTCTGATTTGAAATCCTATTTCTTACAAGGAACTTTTGTCGGCAAAACTACATTGATTAAAGCTTTGGTTTTTGGCGGATATGAACGCACTTATCAAGCTTGGACTGGCGTTGATGCCGAAACTTTAGCATCCAACAGAACATTCAATATCAATGGAATGTACACCGATGCCAACGGAAACACTCAGTTCTACAAAAATCAAGTCGATAACTACAATCAAGACCATTATCAGCTGCACTGGAACGAGAAGATGAATGATAATTTTCATACCAATTTGGCTTTTCATTACACCAAAGGCAAAGGATATTATGAAGAATACAATCAAGCACAAGACTTTTCTGCTTATGGTTTAACGCCTATAAACATTGCTGGAACTGTAATAGACAAGACCGATTTAGTTAGAAGAAAATGGTTAGACAACGATTTTTATGGAATTACTTTCTCTGGAAATTATGCGGTAAAAGATGTTGAATTAATTACTGGCGGTTCTTACAACAGATATGAAGGCAAGCATTTTGGCGAAGTTATTTGGGCACAATATGCTTCAAATCTTCAAAACACCGATCATTATTATGATTATTTCGGAAACAAAAATGATTTGAACTTGTTCTCTAAAATAAACTATTTGATATCGAAAAAACTCTCTGTTTATGGCGATTTGCAGTATCGATTGGTCAATTATCAAGCCAATGGTGTTTATGATAACGAAGTGAGTCAAAACTTCCGTTTCTTGAATCCAAAAGGCGGATTGACCTATTCGTGGACCAAAAAACAACAGCTCTATTTTTCTTATGCCAAAGCCAATCGCGAACCCAACCGAACCGATTTTGAAGCCGGAAGTCCAAGACCTGAAAAACTCGACGATTATGAGTTAGGCTGGCGTTATGCAGGAACTAAAACCCAACTGTCAATCAACGGATATGCCATGATATATCACGATCAACTTGTGTTGACTGGGGCTTTAGATGATGTTGGAAATCCAATCAGAAAAAATGCGGGCGAAAGTTATAGAATTGGTGTTGAGGTTGAAGCTGGTTTTAAGATTGGAACTAAATTAAGCATAAAACCCAATATTGCAGTTAGCGAAAATAAAAACAAAAACTATTTCTCTCCAGAAGCAAGTGATTTAATCAATAAAGGAAACACGACTATTGCTTACTCGCCAAAATTGATTGCAGGAAATATTATAACAGTTCAACCGATAAATGGTTTGCAGTTGAACTGGCTGTCAAAGTTTGTAGGCAGTCAATATCTTTCAAATATTGAAGATGAGAATGCTGTTTTAAAGGATTATTTTATTCAAGATTTCAATTTGATTTATGAGTTCAAACCCAAAAAAGTTTTCCAGTCGATAGCGTTTACGGGACTTGTCAATAATGTTTTTGATAAAAAATACGTTTCTAATGGTAACGACTATGGCGGTGGATACGTTTATTATTTTCCACAGGCAGGAATTAATTTTCTTGTAGGATTGAATTTAAAGTTCTAAACTTTTTCATCAATAAATATTAAAAGCCTTGCTCAAGCAAGGCTTTTTTTGCTTTGTATTCGTCATAAAATTATTGCAAATCAAAATAGTAATCAAAAGAACATTGTTTTTAAATTCATAAAATTATATTTGTTCTAAATTCAAAATACTATGAAATCAAAAAAAAATTGGCACGAGGAACATGCCGACAATTTAAGTTTCGGCAGCAGGCTTGCAGATAGCGTAGCCACAGGCATGGGGTCTTGGCGGTTTATCATTATTCAGTCTGTTTTTGTTTTAATCTGGATGGGGCTAAATATCGTTGCCTATTGCTATCATTGGGATCCATATCCTTTTATTTTGCTGAACCTTTTGTTCTCTACTCAGGCGGCTTATGCTGCACCGATAATCATGATGGCACAAAACCGTCAAAACGAGCGCGACCGAATGCACGCCGAAGCAGACTATCAAACCAATATTGAAGCTAAATTAGAAATTGAAGCACTTACCGTTAAGCTCAACAAACTAGAAACCGAAAAGCTGGACAAGATTATCGAAATGCTTCACAATATGAAATCTGACAATCAAACTAACAATTAATTATTATAAAATGAAGCAATCAATTTTACTATTAGTGAGCCTAATGACGCTAACGAATATTCACGCACAAGACATCACTGGGCAATGGAACGGCGTTTTGAAAATTCAAGGCACGCAACTTCGGTTGGTGTTTAACATCAGCAAGTCGGAGCAAGGATATTCGGCAACTATGGACAGCCCCGACCAAGGCGCAAAGAACATTCCGGTTACCTCAACCACTTTTGAAAACGGAAATCTAAAACTGTCAATTGCAAAAATCAATATGGAATATGAAGGCACTTTCAACAACGGAAGCACCGTTATTGCTGGAACTTTCAAGCAAGGCGGAATGTCTTTTCCGATGAATCTAATGCGCGAGAAAATCGAAAAAGAAAAACGAAACAGACCCCAAGAACCAACCCTTCCGTATCCTTATAAATCTGAAGACGTCACTTTTGAAAACAAAAAAGCAGCGATTACACTGGCTGGAACACTAACTATGCCAAACCCAGCGGGCGTTTATCCAACCGTTGTTTTAATCTCTGGGAGTGGTCCACAAAATCGCGACGAAGAACTTTTGGGTCACAAACCTTTCTTGGTACTTTCTGATTATTTAACCCGAAACGGCATTGCGGTTTTAAGAGTTGACGACCGTGGCACAGCCCAATCTAAAGGCGATTTCAAGTCAGCGACCAGTCAAGATTTTGCAACAGATGTTGATGCTGCAGTGGCGTATTTAAAAACCAGAAAAGAAGTCAACCAAAAACAAATTGGCTTAATCGGACACAGCGAAGGCGGCATCATTGCCCCGATGGTTGCAGCAAATTCTAAAGACATTGCGTTTATTGTGCTCTTGGCTGGCGTAGGAATTCCAGGCGATGAACTGCTGTTAATGCAGCAAAAGCTCGTAGGAAAAGCAACTGGAATTAGCGATCAAGATTTACAAAAAAGCGAAGAAGCCAACAAAAAGATATTTGAATTGGTGAAAAAATCTACTTCGGTAGTGGAATTAAAAGCAACGATTACCAGTTTTATCAAGCAAGAATTAAAAGAACATCCAGACGAATCAATGAATGACGATATGGTTAATGGGCAAGTAAATTATATCGCCACGCCATGGATGCGCTATTTCATTTCATACAATCCGGCGCTTGCTTTACAGAAAACAACCTGTCCAGTCCTGGCATTAAACGGCGAAAAAGACCTTCAAGTTCCCGCCAAAGAAAACCTAGAAGCCATTAAAAACGCTCTCAACAAAGGTGGAAACAAAAAAGTTACTACCAAACAATTTCCAAACCTGAATCATTTGTTTCAAGAATGCAAAACAGGTTCGCCCGAAGAATATTCCACCATCGAACAAACAATTTCGCCAGAAGTGCTGAAAGAAATCGCAGATTGGATAATGAGTCATAAGTCTTAAAGTTGAAAGTTAGCTTGCTATGAGAGGGCTTATGGAACTTGTATTTGAAGATAAAATTACAACGCTAAATTATAATTATAACAATTTTAACCCTAAGGTTTTTGAGATAGAAATCGACTAGCAACTAATTGAAGAAAAGAGCAAGGTTGATATGACAATTGTTGTAGTCATTTAATTCTAAACCTAAAATCATAAATAAAATGTCCCCAAAAGTTAATTACTTTTGAGGACAATTTATTTGAGCATTTTTCTATTTTACATTATTCTGTTTAGTAAGTAAGATCAAAACTTCCTCCTGTTAATGTAATCGTTCCTGAATTACTGTTTATAACAGGACCGTTGAAAGTTCCCTTTAATGAACCGTTGCTGTGACTAGAACAAGTACTAACAAAGTTAACGTCGTCTTTATTGTAATCAACACCAGCTTTTGTATAGGTAAAAGACAGTAAATAAGTTGCTGCTGATTGTTCAGATGCTGTAAAATGAATTTTTTCTATTTCATTAACACCTTTTGCAGTTCCAATAGTAGCATCTACGGTAATGACACTTGATGAAGGGGATTTAACTACTGTTGCGCTAAAAGTTTTTGCAACTCCCCCAATATTGAAAGTAACAATTTTGCTTGAAGAAGGCACTGGATTTGATTCACTAGTACTGCTTTTCGAACAAGAAGACAGAGAGGCAACAAATACAAACATTGTAAATAACACTTTTTTCATTTTTTTTTGTTTTAAAATTAGTCACAATTATACAAATTATTTGTATAACAAACAAAATTTAACGTTAAAATTAAACGAATTGATTAAATCATCGAAAAAATCAGATAGTACGCATCTTGCTAGTGCCCTAATAATATAGACAAAACCAACTTTAAGTTTTTTTATCCTCCGTCAACAATCAAAAAAAATCCCAACCTAAACATTCATCAGGTTGGGATTTTTCATTCTGTCGGCGTTTGTTATTCTTTTTTCTTAGCTGTTGGGGTGTCATTCACCGTAAAACCCCAATCGCCCATCCGCTTCATGTTGCTGCGCATCACGCCAGTCAACAAATCACGGCTAGCAATAACCGCATCTTTCACTGGAGCCAGCAATAAATCACGGTCTCTGTAGGCCTTTTCCATTTGCAATTTCAAAGTTTCGGCTTCGCTATGTTTTGCTTTTGCCAATGCAATTTTGGGCCCTTCTACTGCCCAATTTTGGTCTTCAAGACTGTTCAACACACTCGATGCACCGTCGGCAGTATGCTTTGCATAAACATCGTCTGCCAAATCCAACAAATCTGCTGGTGCTGTCTGAATAACAACTCTCATTTTTTTTCCTAGTGCCATAATATTTATTTTTAATAGTTATTAAATAGAAAACAAAGCTATAAAATTTGAAAATAAAAGTCAATAGCAAATGGCAATTTTTTTGAAATTTTAACACTTTGGGCGCAATTTAATGCCTAAATCACCAAAATTAAAAACAGATATTATAAATCTAAACAGCAATATTATTTATTAAAACACAAAAATGCCAATCTTGTGTTTAAATTTGCCAGATTTGTGTTTAAATCTACCATTTTTATACTTAAATCTGCCACTTTTGTATTTGAATCTGGCAGATTTGTATTTAAATGTGGCAGATTTGTGTTTAAATGTGGCACATTTGTGTTTGAATTTGACAGATTTGTATTTGAATTTGGCACATTTGTATTTGAATCTGGCATTTTTGTAAATAAAAAAGGGAGTAGTCATCAGATTGTGTAAACTATTTATTCAACAATACCAAAATCGACTAAAATCAAATTCGATTATTTATAATCAAAAACCGCTGATTCTAGTTGGTTAATATTTAAAATAAAAGAATAACCGAACTCAGGTTTGAAAATTAATTTGATCGAATAGCATTGCGCTCAATAGGTCCACTCAAGAAAACAAAAAAGCCCAAATGAATTTGAACACCAACCAAATGAAAGGGAATTGTAAGGGATATTTATTTTTTCTTTTTTCTATATTTGTTTCCTAAAAATTAGTAATTATAATAAATGCACTATTTTGATTTATAGAATTCAATCCACTATTTTATGTCTCTTTTTATTTATGAGCCCTATTCAATCACAAAAAATAACTAATAATAAGAACGATGATTGTATCGATTGGTATGAGCATTTGCACCAAAATCCGGAATTAAGCACTCAAGAAATTGCAACTTCTAATTATTTAAAGAACAAAGTAAGTGCTATGGGGTATGCCATTATTGATTCTTTGGGTTTTTATAGTTTTGCCGCTGTTTTGCGTAATGGAAAAGGTCCAACTTTGTTATACAGAACAGATATGGATGCTTTGCCTATAAAAGAAGCAACAGGATGGTCTATTGCTAGTTCTAAAACAAGCTTGAAAGAAAATATAGCCACCCCCGTAATGCATGCTTGTGGTCATGACATCCACATGAGTACTTGGCTTAATGTAGCTAGAGAAATGTCGCTGTCAAAAAACAAATGGAGCGGAACTTTAGTCCTTGTTGCGCAATCTGCAGAAGAAATAGGCAAAGGGGCTAAAGGCATTTTCAATTCAGAAAATTGGAATCATGTGCCTAAGCCAGATGTTCAATTGGCATTTCATAGCAATCCTAACTTAGAAGTAGGACAATTAGGCTTTTGTGACGGATATGCTATGGCAGCTGTTGATATGATGAACATCACAATATTTGGCAAAGGCGGACATGGTGCAGAACCTCAAAAAACGATTGATCCTATTCTTTTATCGGCACAATTCATAACCGAAATACAAACCATTGTGAGTAGAAACTTGTCGCCAAATGACCCGGCAGTAATAACTGTTGGAGCTATAAATGGCGGTACTATCGGCAATGTTATTCCTAATGAAGTAGTTTTAAAACTTACTATCCGAACGTATGCTGCAGAAAGTAGGGATTTAGTGTTGGGCCGTATAAAAACCATAGGAGATCAGTTAGCTTTAGCAGCAGGTTTGGATGCAAATAGGTTACCTAAATACGAACTTTTAGACATGTCAATTCCACCCGTATTTAATTCGGTTTCTTTAGGCAAATCTTTAAAAGAACATTTAAGTACTTCCTTTGCCATTGTTCCTGTTCCCCCAACCATGATTGGAGAAGATTTTGGAATATATAGCCAACAGAATACTATTCCCAGCTATTTAATATGGTTAGGCGTGTTAAGCAAAACCCAATTAAAAAACTATCAGCAAGATAGTTTAGGAATTCCTTCTCTTCATAGTTCTAGGTTTGCTCCTGATTATAAGAATGCAATCCCTAAAGGAACCGAGGCCATGGTTGGCAGTTTGCTCTATTTATTCAAAAATAAAATATAATGGATTTGAATTCAAAAGAATATACTTTTAGATCATTAAGTTTCGAGGAGTTTCAAATTTTAGTGAGTTGGGCTGCAAAAGAAGGCTGGAACCCAGGCATAGAAGATGCCAATATATTTTGGAATACAGATCCTGATGGGTATATGGGTTGTTTTTATAAAAATGAACTTATCGCAGGAGGATCAATAGTTTCTTATGATGGATTATTTGGATTTATGGGTTTTTTTATAGTGTGCCCTGACTATAGAGGTAATGGCATTGGTGAAAAACTTTGGTTACAGAGAAGAGATAAATTACTAAATCGGCTACAAAAAGGAGCTGCCATTGGAATGGATGGGGTAGTAGCTATGCAACCCTTTTACAAAAAAGGAGGATTTGAAATTGCCTTTCGTGATGAGCGTTATGAACTTGTTGGAGCTAAATTTGAATTGAATCCCAACATTCATAGTATAAAACAGACCGATTTTGAAGCAGTTCAAGAATTTGATACTACTTGTTTTGGATTTCATAGAACTACGTTTTTAACTCAATGGCTTTTCTCGCCCAACGCTAAAGCCTTTTTATATAAAGAAAATAATGACTTCTTTGGTTACGCAGTAATAAGAAAATGCATTAATGGATATAAAATAGGACCTTTATTTGCTTTGAATGAACATGTAGCTCAATCTCTTTTGGAATGTTGTTTAAATAGCGCTGTAGATGAAGTTGTATTTATAGATATTCCTTGCAGTAATGCGCAAGCACTGCAAATGGTTAAAGATTATAACGCTAGTTATGTCTTTGAATGCGCAAGAATGTATTATGGAAATCCACCTAAAACAATGTCTGATAGAATATTTGGAATAACCAGTTTTGAATTAGGATAATAGGTCGCCAACTTTCAACGATTCCTTTTTTAAAAAAGCGACTTATAATTAATAATAAACGAATTAAAAAATTATTTGATGACTTTAGACATTTATGCGATATGCCTTTTTTTGTTTAGTGGACTTCTGAGTGGATTAATGAATACGCTTGCCAGCAGCGGATCAGCAATTACATTGCCTGTAATGATTTTTTTTGGTGTTCCTCCATCAGTTGCTAATGCTACAAACAGGTTGCCAATATTAGTTGGGTCAACAATATCAGTATATAATTTTCAACGATCAAAAGATATTATTTGGTCAAAAACGTTATTGATTTCCATTCCCTTATTTTTCGGTGTAATCGTCGGTTCCGTATGTACTGAATTTATTGATTCAACGAAACTGCAATGGGTGCTTTTAGTAGCAATGTTATTTTCATTTGTACTGATCATCACAAATTCAAGGAAAATTTTGAAAGGTAGAAGCCTTATCAAAACAAATATATCTATTAAGAACCATATCGTTTTTTTTCTGATTGGAATTTGGGCTGGACTGATTGTCTTAGATTCTGCCATATTAATCTTGTTCGAATTAATCCTTGCCTGCGGCTTTGATTTAACAAAAGCAAATCCCATTAAAAATTTTCTTTTGATAATAATAAGCTTAGTTTCTTTGCTAATCTTTGCTTACAATGGATTAATCAATTGGCAAATTGGCTTAGTAATGTCTGTTGGAAGTTTTTTTGGGGGCTATTGGGGAAGCAAAATTGCACATTTAGAATATGTTAAAAGATGGATATATCGAATTTTGATAGGTATTATCACATTTGAAATCATAACTTTAGTAATAAAATTATTTTTTAGTTAATTGATTGTTTTAAATCCAATACTTAACGAATTCTTTATTTTTGGTGTGCTGACAGTTATAAAACAAAAAAGCCTTTACAGAAATGTAAAGGCTTTTCTTTAGTAGCTCCCCCTGTTGGAGAAAGTTACAATTTTGATGCGATAATTGCTTATTCAATTATATTGAAATCAATGGTATAGATTTTTTAGATATTATTTATTTATTTCTATTTTCTGTTAAGAAAATGGAAAGTTTCTTGTTTGTTGCTGGGCTGGGGAGAACAAAGTTTATGTTCTCGCTCAACAATTAAGTTGAACCTGGTTGCTCAACTGATTTCTCAGCCCTACAGAGTTTTTAACGGAATTACCGACTACCCATATCCAACAACGTTCAAGGTAGATTTATAAAAATAGATATCATATTCCCCCACTTCATATCCTCTTCTTCTCGTGGTGGGGTTTGCCGGTCTTTAAGACCCATCATTATCTATTACATAAATAAATATAGTGTTATTTGAAAAAGTTTAAATAGTATAAGAGTTTTATTCTGAAAAATATCAATAATAAATCATAATTTCATTTACTTATAATACAATGTTGTGCACTTATTATAATTTGGAGTTGTGTATTTGTTATAACTTGAAGCAGATTTTTTGAATTAAACCTGTTATGTATAGAAAATTACATTTTTTTAACAAACCCAAAGTCTATTGTAAAGAAAATTGAAATTTCTTTACAATAGATAAAAATGACAGCCACTAATCACATTATATTGTGATATTTGTTTATTTCAATCTCATTTATAAAGAAAAACACGCAAAATCACAATATAATGTGATAAATGTATTGACGGAATGTTTTTTTCATTACTTTTACATAAAAATCACATTATAATGTTAGTTAATCAGATTGCGGAAGCCATAAGAACAAGGAGGAAAGATTTAGAAATAACTCAATCGCACCTCTCTGAATTGTCGGGCATCAGTGTAAATACAATTTATAAATTAGAACGAGGTCAAGGTAATCCATCATTAGAGATTGTTCAAAAGTTGATGGATGTTTTAGGGTTAGTAATCAATATAGAAGTAAAAAAAGTGAATAAATGAGAGCAATGGAAATCTATCGGAATGGGGTTTTAGCTGGACTACTTTCAGAGGAAAATAGAAACAACTTTGTATTCAGATATGAAGAGCGTTATTTTAACGACACTACCAAACCTGCAATAAGCCTAACTTTACCTAAATCAAAAATAGAATATTGTAGTGATTACTTATTCCCTTTCTTTTTTAATATGTTAAGTGAAGGGGTAAATAGAAAATTACAAAGCATACAACTAAAAATTGATGAAGAGGATAATTTTGGATTATTGATGGCTACGGCTCAATATGATACCATTGGAGCAATAACTGTAAAACCAATTACAAAATGAATATTGACGAAATAATAAATTGTCCCGGAACTTTATCCGAAGGATTTACCTCTTATAGTCCGAGTTGCCTAAGAAACTTATTTAATGGGAAAAAAGTAAATCATATTTTACCTTATGATTCCACTAATAAAGATGAGGATGTAGCGGAACAATTTATGGAAAATCGTAAAAGAATTTCTATATCAGGTGTTCAAGAAAAATTAAGTTTTATACTTGATAAAAACAAATTGCGATTAACTCATCAAGGAGAACAAGGAACCTATATATTGAAACCCATTCCAAGAGACCTTAAAAAGGTTGACCAGCTTCCGGCAAACGAGCATTTAACGATGCAAATAGCCAAACAAGTATTTGGAATTAACACCGCTGAAAATGCAATGTTATTTTTTAAGAATGGCACACCGGCCTATATAACAAAGCGATTTGATGTAAAAGAAAATGGAGAAAAATGGGGCAAGGAAGATTTTGCTTCCTTGGCAGGAAAATCAAAAGATAATTCGGGTTATAATTTCAAGTATGAATATAGCTATGAAGGAATAGGTAAATTAATACAAGAATATATACCAGCTTGGAGAGTAGAAATTGAAAAATATTTTACATTAGTTGTTTTTAATTATATTATTTCTAACGGAGATGCTCATCTAAAAAACTTCTCTTTGTTAGAAACCTCAAGAGGGGATTATGTTTTAAGTCCAGCATATGACATAGTAAATACAAGATTACACGTTGATGATACTGATTTTGCATTAGATAAGGGGTTATTTGAAGATGATTATAAAAGTGATGACTATAAAAAATCATTACATCCGTCAAAAATAGATTTTATTGAATTTGGTAAACGAATTGGTGTAATGGAAAGTAGAATAGAAAAATTGTTGGCTCCTTTTTTAGAAAAACAAAAAATGATAGAAGAACTAACAAATCGTTCCTTTTTAGAACCATCAAGTAAGAGAGCATACTTACTTGTGTACAATACAAAAATGAATTTCTTGAAGGGTTCCAAAAAAATATAATGCAAAACAATTATAGAAAAACAAAAAACCCTTACATTTCTGTAAAGGCTTTTCTTTAGTAGCTCCCTCTCTTGGGCTCGAACCAAGGACCCTCTGATTAACAGTGTGAAAAGGGACATGTCTTAATGCTGATTTACAGCACTTTAGACTTTACGAATTGTTGCAAAAGTAAGCATTTTTTGTCATTTTGCCACTCAATAAGTGTACCCAAGATTGGGTAACTTATAACTGCTAATATTTGCTTGTTTTTTTGGATTTAACACACAATGATTAGTGTAAATAACATTATTTTATTTTTTCTAAAATTCTAAATTGTTTATTAACATCTCTCCATACGTCTTTAAATTTTGGCAAATCTTTCACCTGATGACTTAAATTTTCATTCCAAGAGGACTCAAATATTTGTATTTTTTTAGAAACTTTCTCAATAAACTCTTTTGGGTTATGTCCTTTATGTGCTGCCTTTCTTTCAAACTCATAATAAACATCATGCAGCTCTAAACCTTCAAAATTAGTTAAATAGTCAAAATCGTATAAATCTCTTGGAACAGTTCTTCCCATAAGTGCCGTCATTTTTTCAATGACAACCTCATTTATATGGTAGCTTTGAACATTAAAATCTTCACCTAATTCTTCTAAATCAGAATATTGATGTAGCACTTTTCTATAAACTGTGTCAAATTCAAGTTTCTCGCCTTTTGTTAAATCAACTTTAACATGGTCTCCATTTCCTCCTAATGGCCCAACATAGTTGATATAAAATTTTAAACTACCACTTGATTCATGGATTTCTTTTGAGTTTTCAGGAATAGTTAAATCAATATTTGCCTCTTCTTTTATGGCTATAAATAAATCTGAAAAAGCTAAAAATATGTCATCGTTGGAAAGAATGTTGTCTCCATTTGAAACAAGTGTGAAATCCATATCTTCGGAATAGCGATAATTTTCAAAGTAGATTTTTTTAAGACAGGTTCCTCCTTTAAAAGCCAAAACTTTATTTAAAAGTATATGATTAGAAATACCCCATAATATCCAAGAAATCATATAATCTTTTTCAATCTGCTGTTGACGAACACCTTCTTTATTTGCAATTTTATTTAATTCACTTGACTTTATCATGTATAAATGGAGTTTTTAATTGTTTCAGTATCTATGTTAATTTTTAAACCAAATTTTGAGTCTTGTTTGCCATAATCTGGTGCAGAAGTATCCAATAATGAATAACTTTTTCCTATGTCATCTAATAAAGATTGGTGTTTTTCTGTCCATGTTAGCCCTAAAAGATTACTTAAAAACAGGTATCGTTTTATAGCCGCCTTACTGTTATTCTTGTTAAAATAATCAACCAAGGTGGTTAAATTTACTCTTTCCCTAGTTTCATAAATTGCTTTACCAACCTCTACCATACCTCCACATAAGTGGGGTCTAGTTACCGAATCGACAATAGTCTTTTCTAAATCACTTACTAATACTTTATCAAATTTTGACACCCATGTGTTTTTGTAACCAAAAAACCTCTCACTTGTATGGTTTACAAATTGAAACTTTACTCCTCTAATTATAGTAGTTGATGGTTTAATTTGAATATTTGTTACTATAATTTCTATCAAACTTGGTTGGGTAATCAACCCATGAACTTGCATGGCTGAATAATACCCTATATAATACTTTTTGCCCTTCATTAGGTTTTTTGCTACTATATGCCAATCTGGGAGGTATGTTTCAGCATCAGCATTTGTTGGAACAATATTATATAAATTATGCTTTAACTTTATAAGCATTCCTTTCCGCACCATAGATGATAAAACTTTGGAAACATATAAACTGTCTATTTCTGGGAATTTATTAATTACATCCGAATAAGTGAAACACTCTTGTTCGTCATTTGAAAAAGATTTTAATATTTCCCAATTAAGATTATTAGCCATATATAATATCTGTATATTGTATATAAAAGTACTATGCAAAGATAACATTTGTTTTTAATAAAAATAATTATTATCCTAATATTTGACTTTTATTTACAATAATCGGATAATAACTATAGATTTATTTCAGATATTTAAGCAATTAACTTACTGTCTATTTTTAACGTGAAAAATGTGTTTTTTAGGTGAAAAACGATTAAAATAAGTGGTTTTTGGTGAAAAACAATTAAAGAAGAGCGGAAATACATTTATTAAGACCTCATAAAACCGAACTAATTATTGGCACTTTTTTTATGTTTGCTGCCGTATTATAGTTTTTAATAAAATAATTTTTATCCTAATATTCGACTTTTATATACAATATTTGGATAACAATTGGGGATAATTACTATTGTAATTAACATCAAATCCTTGTTGTAAAAAAACCAATTTATTTGCAATAACAATTTTACTATTGCAAAATA
>CAIXNQ010000267.1 GCA_903920835.1 uncultured Bacteroidota bacterium
CTTTAGTAATTCATATCGACCTCAAAGGAAAATATGTTCTAAAAACAGATGAAAATTTTGTTTGGGTCAAATGTCAAGCTGGCGAAGTTTGGCACGATTTTGTGCTTTGGACAATCGATCAAGGTTTTGGTGGACTTGAAAACATGTCACTAATCCCTGGAAATGTAGGCACTACACCAGTTCAAAATATAGGAGCTTATGGAACAGAAATCAAAGACACTTTTGTTTCATGCGAGGCAATTTCGATTCAAAATTCTGAAATCAAACAATTTTCAAACGAAGAATGTAAATTCGGATATAGAGAAAGTGTGTTCAAACAAGAGTTTAAAAATCAATATATAATTACTTCGGTCGTTTTTAAATTGACAATTAAGAATCATTCAATTAATACTTCTTATGGCGATATTTCAAAAGAACTTGAAAAGCAAAATATCGTTTTTCCTTCGTTAAAAGACGTTTCAAATGCCGTGATTGCAATTAGAAAAAGCAAACTTCCAGACCCAGCGGTGCTTGGAAACAGCGGTAGTTTTTTCAAAAACCCCATTATTCCAAAATCAAAATTTATAGAAATTCAAGCAGCTCATCCTGAAATGCCTTTTTATAAAGTTTCTGAAACCGAAGTCAAAGTGCCTGCTGGTTGGCTTATTGAAAAAACAGGTTTCAAAGGAAAAAGATTTGGAGATGCTGGCGTTCATGTCAATCAAGCTTTGGTTTTAGTCAATTATGGCAATGCAACAGGTCAAGAAATATTGGCACTTTCAAAAAATATTCAAGATACAGTTCTTGCAACATTTGACATTTATATAGAATCTGAAGTTAATGTGATTTGAAATTATTTTTTTTGAACTCTTATTTGAAGATTGAATTTAGTACTTTTGCGCTGTTCTAAAAAGACAAAAAACATCATGCTATTAGCCCTTTTATGCGTTTTCATTTGTGTCGTTCTTGTACAATTTTTTTATTTTATCTTTGTTTTTGGTAAATTTTCATTCTCAAAACCAAAAGACATTGTACCAAAACGGATTCCTATTTCTGTAATTGTTTGTGCTAAAAACGAATCACAAAACGTTAGAGAATTTATTCCTCTTCTAGCTCAACAAGATTATCCTGACTTTGAAATTGTATTGATTGACGATGCCTCTAGCGACGAAACCTTAGACGAATTTGAAGCATTAGAGCAACAATACCGAAACATCAAATTAGTTAAAGTAGCCAACAATGAAGCCTTTTGGGGCAATAAAAAATTTGCTTTAACACTCGGAATTAAAGCTGCAAAATACGACAACCTTCTTTTTACTGATGCCGATTGTTATCCGAAGTCCAAAGACTGGATTACGGCAATGAGTAGTCATTTTACGGCTCAAAAATCTATTGTTTTGGGATATGGAGCTTATGAAAAATCAAATTCTTTTCTGAATAAAATCATCCGATTTGAAACCCTTTTAACTGCGGTGCAATATTTTTCTTGGGCAAAATTAGGACATCCTTATATGGGTGTTGGAAGAAATTTGGCTTACAGAAGAACTGAATTTTTCAACGTTCGTGGGTTTATGGACCACATGAAAATCAGGTCGGGCGATGATGATTTATTTGTGAACCAAGCTGCAAATAATCAAAACACGGCAATTTGTTTTTCGGCGGATAGTTTTACTTATTCTAAACCAAAAACCACTCTTGGTGATTGGATGAAACAAAAAAGAAGACATGTTGCCACGGCTAATTTTTATAAAACTTTTGACAAAATTCAGCTCAGTATCTTTTATATCTCGCAGGTTGCTTTTTTTACGCTTGCCTCAATTTTGATTTATTATCAATTTCAATGGATAGCCGTTTGCAGCATTGTTGGATTTCGTTATTTATTTTCTTGGATTTCGCTTGGTTTTGCCTCTGGGAAATTAGAAGAGAAAGATGTCATGTATTGGTTTCCAATTATTGAAATTGTATTAATTGCAACTCAAATCCGAATTTTTATTACCAATTTGTTTTCAAAACCTGTGCAGTGGAAATAATAAATCATATAGAAAAAGCCAAAAAAGGCGATCAAGTAAGTTTTACATTTTTGCTTGATTTCTATTGGAACGAAGTCTATGGTTTTATGTTGAAACGCACCGAAAATGAAACCGAAGCCGAAGACATTACTATTGAAACTTTCTCAAAAGCTTTTGATAAAATCAACAAATACAATCCCGATTTTCAGTTTAATACTTGGTTGATTGCCATTGCCAAAAATGTTCACATCGATTTAATTCGGAAAAAAAAAGCACATCTTTTTGTTGAAATTACTGACGACGAAGACCAGCAAGCTTTTAATATTGCAGACACGACACCTTCTGCAGAAGACAATTTGATTACAGAACAAAACCTATCGAGATTATTGTTGTTCATTAAGGAACTGAAACCGCATTATCAAGAAGTAATTCAACTGCGTTATTTTCAAGAAATGAGTTATCAAGAAATTGCCAACCAACTTGACGAACCTCTGAATAACGTTAAAATAAAACTCTTGAGAGCCAAAAAATTGTTGTCTGAGATTATCTCTGAAAAGAACTAGAAATAATTTATCGCGTAAACACCAATTGATTTCCTGTTGATAAATTATCGTCAAAACGATAGCCTTCCGAATTGAAATTTTTTAAACCGTCAATGGTTTGAACGTTATTGTCAATTATAAAACGAACCATTAATCCTCTGGCTTTTTTAGCAAAAAAACTAATCATTTTGAGCTTCCCGTCTTTATAATCTTTGAACTCTGGGGTAATTATCGGTATTATTATTTTCTTTGAATCTAGCACCGAAAAATATTCTTGACTGGCTAAATTTACCAAAAAATCTTCTGTTTTTAATTCCTTATTTAAAGATGTTGTTAGCTTTAATTTCCAAAATTCATACAGATTTTTGTGTTGTCCAATCGCTAAACTTGTCCCCATTTCTAGTCGATAGGGCTGAATTAAATCAAAAGGTTTCAAGTAGCCATAAAGTCCGGAAAGAATCCTGAGCCTGTCTTGAATTTGGTCGAATTTATCAGCTTCGATTGAATAAGCATCTAAACCCGTATAAACATCGCCATCAAAAGCATAAAGCGCAGGGCGCGCATTTCAGGCGTAAAAGGCAATTTCCATTGTTGATTTCGCTGCCAATTCAGTTGCGCTAAATTGTCAGAAATCGACATTAATTCTATTAATTCATTGGGTTTTTTCTTCTTTAAAACGGAGTGAACTTTTTTACTTTCTTTCAAAAAAGCACTTTCAGAATAGATTTGCGTTGGAAGCGCTTTCTCGAAATTTAAAGATTTTGCAGGCGAAATTAATATCTTCATTTTTTGTTATTTGCTTTTTATTTCAATCTCAATTCTTCGGTTTGCAGCACGTTCTTTTTCGTCTTTTTCGGGCAACGGATAAATTGGTTTTGAACTCCCAAAACCTTTGTAGGTCAAACGTTCTTTGGCGATATTATTTTTAACTAAAAAATTATAAATTGCTTTAGCCCGTTGGGTCGAAAGGTCTAATCGGTCTGTGGTCATGCAACACAAATGCCCCTGAATTTCTATTTTCAAGTTCGGATTATTGGTCAAAACCATCAGCAGTTCATAGAGTTTTACTCTTGATTGATTCTCGACCGCAAAAGTATTAATGACAAAGTTTATATTCTCTATTTTTAACTTCTCACCAACTCTAGCGGCTTCAATTTTCTTCATGAAAATGGTGTCGAGTTTGAATTTATAAATGCTGCCATCTGGGTTTTCAACAGCGATTCCTGGAGGATATTTAACTGCTGGTTTGGGTTTAATAGTTGGCGTTGCTTCGGTTGGTTTAATACCCAGAATTTCATTTTCATCTTTCAAATCTTTGGCAAGA
>CAIXNQ010000268.1 GCA_903920835.1 uncultured Bacteroidota bacterium
CTTCTCTATTTTCAGCGAAGCTGAAAACAGAACCAAATAGCAAAGATTAAAATAGTAGAACGAATAAATTTTTTATTAAGAAATTTAAATATCTAACTAATTATCGGTCATAAAAATTAAATTGCTTGTTAAATGATATCAAAATATGATTCTCCTCCGTGAATTTTTTTAATCTTGATGTTCAAATGTAGTTTAATTAAGGTTTTTACGCCTGCAGCACAAAGAGATGCAAGATTTATAAGTTTTGTTTTTCCCGAATAAATCTCAAAAAATTTTCATAACCGAAATATAAATTTATGATTATTCCAATTTTTACAGAAAAATCAACTCGCATTCTTGAAAATAATCAATATACTTTTGATGTTGATCCAAATCTATCAAAACAAGAAATTCGACAATTTGTTGAAGATAATTTTCAAGTTAAAGTTGTTTCTATTAATACTCATCGGCCACCTAGAAAAGCACGTCGTTTAGGTCAATTTCAAGGTTTCCGTCCAAAAGTTAAAAGAGTAATGTTAACTTTACGATCTGGGGATTCTATTCCATTCTTTGAATAATTAGGTTTTTTCGCTTTGTTTCTCGTTTCTATCTTGTTTCCGTTTGAAGCTAAAACTGAAAGCTTTGAGTTAGTTTAGTTGGTTTTTCCGCAAAGCGGAGAAAGCAAAGCGCAAAGCCAAAAAACAAACCCTATCAGCGGCTGAACTCGAAATCGAAACCCCGAAACTTTAAATTTTTTAAAATTGAAGAACAAAAAGCACAAATAAAGGGATTCTCCCGGGAGATATTATGAGTATTCGATCTTATCATGCATATACACCTGGAACTCGTAATCGATCAGTTTCAGATTTTAGTGAATTAGATACAACAAATGTAAATTCACGACCACAAAAAAAATTAACAAGTTTTTCTCATCGAGTAATGGGTCGAAATAATCGAGGTATTATTACAAGTCGCCACCGAGGAGGTGGTCATAAACGAAAATATCGACAAATTGATTTTAAACGAAATAAATATGATATTCCCGGTTTAATTCGAAGTGTTGAATATGACCCAAATCGAAATGCGCACATTGCTTTAGTATCTTATGAAGATGGTGAAAAACGTTATATTCTTCATTCTGCTGGTCTAAAGGTTGGAACAACAGTTATTTCGAGCGTACAAGCTCCTAGTACAATTGGAAATTCTTTACCTCTTATTAATATGCCCCTAGGTGTTGAAATTCATAATGTTGAATTACATCCAGGAAAAGGTGGCCAATTTGTAAGAGCAGCTGGGACAGTAGCTCAAATTGTTGCTAAAGAAGGAGCTTTTGTAACGCTTCGCCTTCCATCTGGAGAAATTCGTCTTATTCCAAAAGAATGCTGGGCAACTATTGGTCAAGTTGGAAATATTGAAAGTATTAATATTCGTATTGGTAAAGCCGGAAGAAATCGTTGGCTTGGAAAACGTCCGCATGTTCGTGGTTCAGTAATGAATCCCGTAGATCACCCTCACGGTGGTGGTGAAGGACGTTGTCCAATTGGTCATCCACGACCTTTATCTCCATGGGGTAAACCTGCTTTAGGTAAGAAAACACGCAGATCAAAAAAATATAGCGATTCTTATATTTCAAGTAGACCATAATACAAATAGGGAAAACTCTTTCAAGACACCTTTTTTTAACATAAAGCAAATAAATAAAGGGCGCTTACGGAAAAACTTTAATTTTTTTTTAACCTTCATCTGAAAATTTAATCAGATGAAGAACGCATAAATAGACTTTCTAATCCAACTCAATTTTATTTAGATTAGAAAGTAATTATTATTTGAGCGCTACGCGCCGGGAGGTTTATGTCACGTTCACTTAAAAAAGCTCCTTTCATTGCAACTCACCTATTAAAACGTATTGTTCAAATGAATTCACTAGGGGAAAAAAAACTTATTCAAACTTGGTCCAGAGGTTCAACAATTGTTCCAATGATGATTGGTCATACAATTGCCGTTCATAATGGCAAAGAACATATTCCTGTTTTTATCACTGACCAAATGGTTGGTCATAAATTAGGGGAATTCTCAGCAACGCGAACATTCCGTGGTCATATTAAAACAGACAAAAAATCAAAACGATAAAAATTGACCTTGGACATTTTTATTAAACCGTTTGATTTTTTAATTCGGGCTTTTGGTTAAGATACCAATTTCCGCATGGCGGCTAAAAACTAATAAATGCTGCAGGCCCAAAATAAAGACAAACTGAAGAACGAAGCGCTGTTTCGTAAATAAAAAATAAAAAATTAGCGAGGTATTATGGGTCAAAAAATTCATCCTATTGGATTACGAATCGGTATTGTTCAGAAATCGAAATCTCAATGGTTTGCTCATCCAAGAACCGGTCAATACGGTCATTTTATTCATCAAGATAAAATTGTGCGTGATTTTTTCGTAAAAGAGCTTGCTGACGCAGGCCTTTCAAAAGTTCTTATTTCACGACGCCCAGAGCGTTTACTTGTTGAACTTTTAGTTGCTCAGCCAAAACTTGTTCTTTCGGAAAACGGAAGTCGTTTTAAAGAACTTACGCAAAAATTACAAAAAATTCTTCATCAAGCAACTCTTCAAAGTTATTCTCGTCTTGAGGATACAGAACATGCAAATTCATATCTTCAACCAGCTCTTTCAATTCAAATTGTTCAAATTCCGCAAGAAGAAATCGCTCTCGATGCAACTCTTTTAGCCCAAAAAGTTGCTGAACAACTTGAAAAACGAGTTGCTTTTAGACGAGTTATTAAGCAAAGTATTAAAGAAGCTCGAGCTGCTGGAGCAGCTGGTATTAAAATCAAAATTGCAGGGCGTTTAAATGGAGCTGAAATTGCACGAAGTGAATGGGCACGAGAAGGACGTGTACCATTACAAACATTACGAGCAAATTTAGATTATTGTTATCATACAGCGCAAACGATCTATGGAGTATTGGGAATCAAAATTTGGATTTTTAAAGGAGCATAATAATTCGCTTCATTGAAAAAAAGAAAAAATTCAAAATATGAAATAAGGTTTAGTTCTGACTTCAGCTTCGCTGACGTCGGAAACGAAAAATTCAATTATGTTAAGTCCAAAACGAACAAAATATAGAAAACATCATCGTGGAAATTTGCGTGGAAAAGCCTCACGCGGAAATAAAATTGCTTTTGGAAATTTTGCTTTACAGGCTTTAGAACCAGGTTGGTTAACATCGCGACAAATTGAAGCGGGTCGTCGAACAATTACTCGTTATGCAAAACGAGGTGGAAAATTATGGATTCGCGTTTTTCCGGATAAACCAATTACAATGAGACCAGCAGAAACCAGAATGGGTTCAGGAAAAGGTTCCCCTGAATATTGGGTTGCAGTTATTAAACCCGGCCGTATTCTTTATGAAATGAAAGGTGTAGCTGAATCATTAGCCCGCGAAGCAATGAGAAATGCTTCGTATAAAATGCCAGTAAAAACTCAATTTTTATGTGAAATGTAAGTTCAATTTTGGCAAATTTTCAATTGAAAACAAGTTATAAATCAATAATTAGTTTTGATTTCAGCTTCCGCGTTCCGATTTCAGCTTTGCTGAAATCGGAAATAAATCGAAAAAGAAAATTCGCTAAAAAGCTTTGATATTAAAGTAACTTTTCAAATTTGATTTGATTTATAAATATCTTTCTTCTTTCTCGCCCGAGGCGTTGGGTTCTACGGGAAGCGTAAAACCAAAGATATTTTATATTGGTTTTTGGTTTACGTTATTAGTCTTTTGATATTAAGTTGTTACGGCTTCTCGCGTTTATTTTTCCGCCTGGCGAGTTTGGTTTTTACGCAAAGCTTAAAAACCAACTAAAATAAACCAAATAATCAAAAATGAGTTAATGATCGAAAATAAAAGGTACTTGTGGTTTGTTTTCACTTCGCCACACGAATAAATGAAAACATTACCCAAAATAAAGGGAAAACCCGCCAAAAGGTCAATAAGTTAATGAGGTTCAAATGATTCAAGCTCAAACATATGTAAATGTGGCTGATAATACTGGAGCAAGAACGCTCATGTGTATTCGAATTCTTGGAAGTAATCGACAATACGCAAGTGTTGGCGATCTTATTATTGGTGTTGTAAAAGACGCTATTCCAAATATGCCATTAAAAAAATCTGATATTGTTCGCGCTGTTATTGTTCGAACAGCGCATGGAGTTCGACGTTCAAATGGAATGACACTTCGTTTTGATGATAATGCTGCTGTTGTAATTAGTCCGGAAGGGAATCCAAAAGGGACTCGTGTTTTTGGACCTATTGCACGAGAGTTAAGAGAAAAAAACTTTTCTAAAATTGATGGATTACTTAAAGTAAAAGTTATTGGAACTAAATTAAAATGGTATGTAATTTATACTGACAAAGTGTTGCCAAG
>CAIXNQ010000269.1 GCA_903920835.1 uncultured Bacteroidota bacterium
GTAAATTAGATGCTTTAACTAAATTTACAAAATCGGTTGTTGAAAACAGAGGTCGTGCCACCGCTGATGCTAAAGCAGCTTTCTTTGCAGCAGGCTATTCAGAAGCAAATATGATTGATGTAGTTATTGTAATTGGGGATAAAACCATCAGTAATTACATTCATAATTTGACTAACATAGAAATTGACTGGCCTTTAGCAGAACAAATTTAATTTTATAAATCTATTTTAAAAAGAGTTGTTTCAAATGGAGCAACTCTTTTTTTGTTTAGAAAAAGTGTTTCCATCTCCAAAATGACCGTTTTGGGGTCAGACGAGGCTCAGCTGGCATCGAAAAATAGTGTTTGTAATTTAAAATGATTTAATTCAAAAGTAAATTTTAACTTATTATTTAACTTCAGAGATTAATTTAGCAAAGCCAGGTGTTTTGTAATAATTAAAATTACCTTTTTCATCAGAATAAATTAGTAGTGCTTCAATCTCTTTGTGATTTTGAAGAAATTGTTTGGCTTTTTCTAGTCCCATTACTAAAACCCCTGTAGCATTGGCATCGGTAGTAATACAATCTTTTGCTATGAGTGAAGTAGACAACAAGTTGTTTTTTGCTGGATAGCCCGTTTTTGGGTCTAAATGATGGGCATATTTTACCCCGTTTTCAATAAAATAGCGTCGATTGTTGCCCGAGGTCGAAATGGCACAGTTGTTTAATTGCACATTGGCAATGAGCGGATTTTTTGCTTCTTTGTTGTCTTTTGGATTTTCAAGACCAACTTCCCAAATTTTGCCGTTAAGGTCGGTTCCTTTAGCATAAACCTCGCCACCGATTTCAACAATATAGGATTTAATTCCTTTTTTGTTTAAAAACGAAGCTACAACATCAACAGAATATCCTTGGGCAAAAGCATTGAAATCTAAGGCTACACGAGGATCTTTTTTGACAATTTTGTTTCCTTTTAATTCTATCAATTGAAAGCCGACAAACTGAAGAATGCTGTCAATCTTAGCTTTTTCAATGGTTTCTTTTTTTCCTGGACCAAATCCCCAAGCGTTTGAAAGCGGAAAAACTGTTGGATCAAAGGCACCATCGGTGTTTTTCCAAACTTCTTTGGCTTTTTTAAAACAGACTTTAAAATAATCATCAACTTCAACGTCTTTGTCGTTTTGATTGACTCTCGAAATAATAGAATAAGGATTGTAGGTTGAAACAGAGAAATCAAAATCGACTAAAAGTTTTTCAATTTCTGGTTGAAGATTTCTGTGTTTGGTGTCTAAATAAGTGATGTGGTAGGTTGTTCCTTGTGTTTCACCTTCAATAGTTGCCGATTCTAATTGCTGCGAAACGACTTTAAAAGTACAAAATAATAAAAGAAAAGTAGTAATTACTTTTTTCATAAAAAACTATTTACAGTTGAAATTAAATTTTTGTTTGCCGCCATATTTTTTATAAAGAAGATAATCTGAACAGGCTTTTGAATTTAAACCACAATCAAATTCAAGTTTTGCTCGTAATAAATAATAATTTGCTTGTTCTTTATTCAATTCAATGGCTTTATCGATGTCTTTTTTGCAGTTGAACTTATTTTGCAATTTTTTATAGATTTTTGATCTAACAAAATAAGAATGTTCGTCTAATGAATCAATCTGAATGGCCATATTCAAGTCAATTAATGCCGCGTTTGTTTGGTTTAATTTTAGCTTTAAAGCACCACGGTCTCTGTAAATTTCGGAGTATTTATTGATTTTTTCGGCTTTGTTATAATCGTTCATTGCTCCTTTGAAATCTTTTTTTAGCTCTTTAATTTGTCCTCTAAAACGATAAGCATCGGCATTTACTTCCTTTTTCATTGTAATGTTAAAGTCGGCAATAGCTTTTTTATATTTACCCAATTTTTGATATAACATTCCTCTCAAAAAAAAGTAATCTGGTTCTTTTGGATTAATTTTTCCACCAATAGTAAAATCTTGAATTGCTCCCTTGTAATCGTGAACTTGTTGCTTAAGCAATGCAAGGTCTAAATATGCTGTAGAATCTTTAGGAAATAAATTAATAAGCTGAGAATAACAATCAATAGCTTTTATTATATCTTTTTTACTGATATAAGATTGTGCTTCATCAATAAATTCACTTCGAGATTTTTGAGCAAAACCATAAGAAAAGAAGAAGAAACATAAAATAAAAAATAAATACTTTTTCATTTGCTAATATAAATCTAATGAACAAGTTTTTTCAGATCCGAAATAGTTTTAGTTGGATCTTCTGAATTAAAAACAAAACTACCAGCAACAAGAATATCTGCGCCAGCATCTGTAAGTTGTCGCGCATTTTTTGAAGTTACTCCACCATCAATTTCTATTAAAGTAGAAGCATTTTGTTTAATTATCATTTCTTTGATTTTGAAGATTTTTTCATAAGTGTTTTCAATAAAAGATTGACCTCCAAATCCAGGATTTACACTCATTAGACAAATCACATCAATATCGTTAATCACATCCTCAAGCAATGAGACAGGTGTGTGTGGATTTAGCGCAACACCAGCTTTCATTCCTTCGGCTTTAATTGCTTGCAACGTTCGGTGAAGATGGGTGCAAGCTTCATAATGAACGGTTAAAATATTGGTACCCAAATTTGCAAAAGTTTTAATGTATCGATCTGGGTCAATAATCATTAAATGAACATCAATTGTTTTTTTTGCATGTTTTGAAATTGAGGCTAAAACGGGCATTCCAAAAGAAATGTTTGGAACAAAAACGCCATCCATAATATCGATGTGAAACCAATCAGCATCTGATTTGTTTATCATTTCAATGTCGCGTTGCAAATTTGAAAAGTCGGCAGCTAGAATAGAAGGTGCAATTAGTGTTTGTTTCATATTAATAAATGTTTTGACAAATATATTATAAAAAAACAAAACTCCGGTAAGCAGCCGGAGTTCAAACATCAATAAAAACTAACAGTTAATCAGACTGTTTTTGATTTTAGGTTTCAAGTTGCGAGCAAACCTGAACA
>CAIXNQ010000270.1 GCA_903920835.1 uncultured Bacteroidota bacterium
AGTAATTCCAAATCCGTTGTGGTTCGAGCCAAAGAAAACTGCCAACCTAAATTCTAAAATTGCCATAGCCGTCGGGAGACCTACTTATGAAAAAGGATTTGATCGATTGTTGCTACTTTGGCAAAAAATAGTGCATCAACAACCCGAGTGGCAGTTGCACATTTATGGACAGAAATCAGAAACAAATTCTTTAGAACAACTTGTCAAAGATTTGAATATTCAAGATTCTGTAAGATTATTTGGACCTGTAAAAAATATTGAAGATAAATATCAAACAGCTTCACTATATTTAATGACTTCAAGATATGAAGCTTTTGGAATGGTGCTTATTGAAGCAATGGCAACGGGATTACCTTGTGTAGCCTACGATTGTCCGTGTGGACCTAGAGCTATTATCTCTAATAATATTGATGGTTTTTTAATAGAAAACAACAATGAAGATGATTATATTTCGTCAGTTTTAAAGCTAATGAACGATGAAAATCTTAGAACACAAATGAGTATTGAAGCCCAAAAAACATCCGAAAAATATAATATCCAACCGATAATGAATACTTGGAATAGCTATTTGAATGAACTAACAAAAAAATAAAAGTTATGACAATGCAAAAATACAGGCTGTTAAAATTTGTAATGTACTTTGTTTCTAGCACTGCAATTGGGCAGTGTTTTACTGTTGGTGCAGATTTATCTTATGTTAATGCGGTGCTTTCAAATGGCGGAATTTATCGAGATGCGAACAATAATGTGATTAATCCGTTTCAATTATTTGCCCAAAGTGGCGCAACGATGACACGAGCTAGACTGTGGCACACACCGTCAAATATAAACAGTTCGTGTAATGCTCCGATAACTTCTGGTTCATTAGCCGATGTGATTTCTACATTTCAACAAGCCAAAGCACAAGGTATGAAACTTAATTTAGCCATTCATTATGGCGATTATTTTAATGATCCGGGCACTCAAAAACGACCACAAGCCTGGATGGGATTAAGTCAAAATGTTTTGTTAGACTCTATTTATAATTATACTTTTTCCGTTTTAAATAAATTAAAAAACAATGGCGTTACGCCCGATATTGTTGCCATCGGAAACGAAACTACTTGGGGTTTTATCGACGAAACAGCAACAACCGATGGTTGGTCATGGCCTACAGATGCTCAAAAATTCAATCGAGGATTTGCAGCTGTTGACGCATTTAATTCTGCAAATTCAACATCTGTAAAAAAAGCAGTGCATTTTACAGACAATACTGCCTCTTGGCTCGCTGGACTTTTTGCTACTAATAATATTACCAATTTTGATATGATTGGCATTTCGTTCTATCCGAATATTTCAAATTTTACGAACCTGCAACAACTTTCAAATTTAATTTCGCAGTTGAAAAATACTTATAATAAAGAGATTATGATTTTTGAAACAGGTGCGCCATGGTCAACTTCGTTCGCAGACAACTATAATAATGTTTGTAATAATTATGGCAATTTTAATTATAGCGTGACACCACAAGGACAAAAAACTTTTCTCAACGATCTTGCTCAAACGGTCTATGCAGCTGGAGGCAAAGGAGTACTTTATTGGGAACCCGCATATATATCCTCAACCATGTGTGACAAATGGGGACAAGGTTCGAGCTATGAAAACATGAGTTTTTTTAATTTTAATGCTGCTAACAAAGCATTACCAGCTTTTGACTTTTTTAATTTTTGCAATAATTTAAAAACAAACTCTATTGAAAATAACAATGTTGATGTTGCATTGGTTCCTAATCCAACAAATAATTATTTTAAAGTTATTTCAGATTTTCAAGCTTTGAGTTACAACATTACCGATTTGTCTGGACGTGTTTTAAATTCAGCTAATATGAAAGAGGAAACTATTTCTATCTCAAATTTACCCGAAGGGATTTATTTTGTGACTATTCAATTTGAAAACTATAGCGTTACAAAAAAACTGATCAAAGAAAACAGTATTAGAGATTAAAAATAGGCAACTTTTTTCAAAATTTATAATTGTTATGAATGCGTATTAGAATAATTTTCAACTTTACTATTTCATTTCCATAAGTTATATTTATTTGTTTATTTTTGAAACATGAAAATCTTGTTGTTTTTTTTGTTACAAATTCCGTTTTTTGCCTGGTCTCAATCAAATTTTGACAAGGGACAAAAACTATTTGCACAGAATAAATTTGTTGAAGCAAAACCCTATTTTGAGAAAGAAACCAACGAACATCCTAATAATATGGCTGCATTAGAATACCTTGGAGATATTTATGGACATACTCAAAACTGGAACAACGCCATTATCTATTACGACAAATTAAAAAAACTAAAACCCACCGAAGCCAATTATTATTACAAATATGGTGGCGCACTCGGAATGAAGGCTAAAGACGGCGGTGCAATTGTAGCTTTAGGACTTATTGGAGATATGAAAAAATCATTTGAAAAAGCGATTGAACTAAATCCTAAACACATTGATGCACGCTGGGCACTGATTGAATATTATTTACAATTGCCAGGTTTTGCTGGTGGCAGCGAACGAAAAGCACAAAAATTTGCCTCAGAACTTTTTAATTTATCTCCAGTTGATGGATATCTAGCAAAAGGTCATATTGATGAATATTTTGAACGCTATAAAAATGCCGAAATCAATTATAAAAAAGCAGTCGAAGTAGGTGGTTCAAAAACAACTTACGAACGATTGGCGGAGCTATACAAATATAAACTGCACCAGCCCGAAAAAGCCAAAGCAGCAATTGAAGAATATACCAGAAAAAACCAATTATAATTCACAATAAATGAGAACCCATTTTATAGCCATTGGCGGCAGCGCCATGCACAACCTCGCATTAGCGTTACATAATAAAGGATACCAGGTGACAGGAAGCGATGACGCTATTTTTGAACCTTCAAAAACCCGACTTGCCAACAAAGGACTTTTGCCCGAAACGCTAGGTTGGTTTCCTGGGAAAATCACTACCGATATTGAAGCCGTAATTTTAGGAATGCACGCCAAAGCTGATAATCCTGAGCTTTTAAAAGCACAAGAATTAGGATTGAAAATTTATTCTTATCCTGAATTTCTATATGAACAATCTAAAAACAAAACCCGAGTAGTTATTGGTGGTTCTCACGGAAAAACAACCATAACCTCAATGATTCTTCACGTTATGAATTATCATTCAATAGCCGTAGATTATATGGTCGGTGCGCAACTAGAAGGATTTGAAACGATGGTTCATCTTACTGAAGAAAATGACTTTATGGTTCTTGAAGGCGATGAATATTTGTCGTCACCTATTGACCGTCGTCCGAAATTTCATTTATATCAACCCAATATTGCATTAATTTCAGGAATTGCTTGGGATCATATTAATGTTTTTCCGACTTATGAAAATTATGTCAATCAATTTGAAATTTTTATAGATAAAATAACCAATGGCGGCATTTTAGTTTATAACGAAGACGATTCAGAAGTAAAAAGAGTTTCCGAGAAAGCTACAAACCCGATTAGAAAATTGGCTTATTCAACACCAAATTATAAAGTTGAAAACGGAATTACAATGCTTGAAACTCCCGAAGGCGACATGCCGATTGAAATTTTTGGTGCACATAATCTCAATAATTTAGCTGGCGCCAAATGGATTTGCCAAAACATGGGTGTTGACGAAGCCGATTTTTATGAAGCTATTGCAAGTTTCAAAGGAGCTTCAAAAAGACTTGAAAAAATTGCCGAAAGTTCCAAAACTGTTGCCTATAAAGATTTTGCACATTCGCCTAGCAAAGTAGCTGCAACTACCAAAGCAGTAAAAGAACAATATCCAGACCGAACGCTAGTAGGATGTTTAGAACTTCACACTTACAGCAGTTTGAATGCCGAATTCTTGAAAGAATATGAAGGCGCATTAGAACATGCAGACATTGCTGTAGTTTTCTACTCGCCTGATGCTGTTAAAATAAAACAATTGGAAGAAGTAACTTATAACCAAATTGCAACTGCTTTCTGTCGAGAAGATTTAGTAATCTTTACTAACCCAGCAGAATTTAAAGCATATCTTTTTAGTTTAAATTTAGACAATAGTGCATTGTTACTGATGAGTTCAGGAAATTATGGTGGATTGAATTTTGATGATGTAAAAGATTTGATAAAAAAGTAGCTTCTTTATTTTAAGTTTACTTCAAATAACACACCCAAAATGAGCGATAATCTATCCATTAAAAACTGGTCTGAAGACGATAAGCCTCGTGAAAAATTGATGCTTAAAGGTAAGAATGTTTTAAGCGATGCCGAGCTAATCGCTATTTTAATTGGTTCGGGAAGCCGAAATGAAAGTGCTGTTGACTTAAGTAAACGCATACTTGCCAGTGTAGATAATAACCTCAACGCGCTCGGGAAATTATCTTTAACTAAATTAATGGAGTTCAAAGGTGTTGGCGAAGCAAAAGCAATAACTATTGCAGCAGCAATGGAACTTGGGAGACGGCGGCGAGCAGAAGATGCTGTTGTTTTAGACAAAATTACTTCTAGCAAATCCGTTTTTGAAATCATGCAACCCATTATTGGTGAGTTGGTTCATGAAGAGTTTTGGATGTTATTTCTAAATAATTCTAACAAAGTTATGTATAAAACCCAGTTGTCAAAAGGCGGCATCACAGGCACGGTTGTCGATTTACGCTTGCTTTTTAAAACCGCTTTTGAACAAAATGCAACCTATATTATTTTAACCCACAACCATCCGTCGGGGAAATTAGTTCCGAGTGAA
>CAIXNQ010000271.1 GCA_903920835.1 uncultured Bacteroidota bacterium
AACAATAAAAAAGGAAATATTTTTAATGGAATTGCTCTATAATTTTTATGTTTAATTTGATAATTTGGATTTAATGCAAGTCTGTTATAGGTTTCAGTTAATTCTGAATAGAATCGAAAAGCAAGATTTATATTTATTTCTGCATAGTACTCCATTGTATTTTCAATTTCATCTTGGGCTTTTTTAGAAAAAATAATATTAAAAGCCATATTTCTCTTTTATTCTATTCAAAGATTCAGATGATTTTATGTATTCTGATTCGGGTTCATTCACTCTGTCGTCTAAAAGTTTTATTTGACTTTCTGAAAGTTGAAAGTCAATGTCATTCTTAGCTAAGATGATTACTTCTACTTCATCAGCATTAAAATTATCAGGTAATGTAATGCTGATGGTATGATTTTTAACTTTTACAGTTTGTCTTATTGCTTCCATTTTCTTTTTTGTTAAAGTTACAAAACTATTCAGTTGCTAAACGTTCTTGTTCTAATTTCTCAGCCAATCGTTTTTCAATGATTGGTATGATTAACGTTTTGCGTGGATTTTGTTTTACGAACGGATACAATTCTAAATTGTCTTTCATGCGATCGTTTTTGTTTGGATATTTATTGGTTCCTAACAAGGTTTCTTTTCCGCTATTAAATAAATCCTGTTCTTTTTGGGCACTTTCACTAATTTTTCTTTGAATAGTTCCTTCGATTAATTGTGTTATGAATCCGCCATTGGCTTCAATGTCTTTGAATAACAACAATGCTTTTTCAGCTAATTGTTCGGTTAAATTTTCAATATAATACGCGCCATCTGCTGGATTGTTGACTTTGTCGAAATAACTTTCGTGTTTTAAGATTAACAATTGGTTTCGAGAAATTCGATCACCAAATTCGTTGTCTTTGTGATACAAAGCATCATAAGGTAAATTGACAACGGCATTAGCTCCTCCCAAAATAGCACTCATGCACTCGGTTGTCGTACGAAGCATATTTACGTTATAATCGTAAATCGTTTTGTTGCGTTTGGTAGGTGTAGCAATGATCTTGCAATCGAAGTTATGGTAATATTCTCTAGCTAAAGTATTGAACAAAATACGTAACGCTCTTAGTTTAGCAATTTCAAAGAAATAGTTGGTTCCAACAGCAACTTCGATGGTAATAGGATGTTTTATTGCAGGAATTCTATTGAAATATTCGTTTACATGAGCTAGTGTATAGGCTAATTGTTGCACCATATTGGCACCCGCATTTTGATAAATTCCAGCATTAATACTTAAGAAATTTACGGATGAATTTGATGCAATAGTATTGAGTTTTTGGAAGTCTTTTTCTAAGCTTTCAAACCAGTTGCCGTCTTTGGTTAACTGCCCAATTGGGTCAATCAATATAATAAATTTGGCTTGATGTTTGGTGGCGTAATCACTTATTTTAGATGCGAAATCGATTGAAAGAAAAGGCAAATGAAAATAATAAGTTGTGTCCTTCAAAGGAAGGTTTTGCATTAAATTTTTAATTGAAACGGTTTCATTTTCAATAGTAAATCCGATGCTTTCTGCTCCTCGGTTTAGAGAATCTAAAGCTCTATAATTTGATTTTTTAACGTCGTGAACGAATATGTTTTGGAGAATTGAAAATGCAGATTCGGGAGCATTGCTATTTAACTTTGCTTCAAACTCATCAAAGTGGTAAAAAGGTTTAACTTTTATGCCTTCGGGACTTTCCCAGACAAGGGTTTCGTTATAATCTGCACCTTTGAGTTCGTATTGAATTTGTTGTTTCCATTGTTTGGAAGTAACTGCTTCAAATTCTTGGAATAAATCGTTCATTATCTAGTTTTATTTTTTATTGAAAATGAAAATAAATTAGGGTTTCTTTATAGTATCTCCTTCAAATTCTATGATATAAATGTCTTCGCTGTCTTTTTTCATAAAATATTTTTCACGAGCATATTTTTCTATGAAATCTGGATTTTTTAACAGTTTAATATTTTCTTTGTCTTTAGAAATTTCTTCTTGATAATATTTTTTATTTTCTTCTAACTCATTGATTTGTTTATCTAAAACGCGGTGTTCTAAATAAGAATAATTATCTAAAAACAATAACCAGATACTGAAAAACAACAAAATCAAGACATATTTATTGCCTATAAATTTAAACCAGGTTTTGTTTTTTAATCCTTCGAACATTGAATTGTAATTAGTAGATAAAAATATATTTAAAAATCGTTTAAAAGTACAAATAAATTATAAAATCCGTTGATTTATTACTGCTCTAACAACATCAATAGCAACCGTATTATATTTGTCATTTGGAATAATGATGTCGGCAAACGCTTTTGTTGGTTCAATAAATTGCTGGTGCATTGGTTTTAAAGTGTTTTGATATCTATTCAAAACTTCCTGCATATCTCGACCTCGCTCTGCTATATCTCTTTTTAATCTTCTTATTAATCTTTCGTCTGAATCTGCATGAACAAAGATTTTAATATCAAAAAGTGCTCTAAGTTCTGGGTTTGACAATATTAAAATCCCTTCCACAATCATCACTTTTCTTGGATGGGTCGAAATCGTATCGTCTGTTCTGTTGTGAGTTATAAAAGAATAAACAGGCTGATTAATCGTTTTTCCTACTTTCAATTCTTTTAAATGCGAAACCAACAATTCAAAATCAATCGACTTTGGGTGGTCAAAATTTATTTTTGTTCGTTCGTCATAGCTTAAATTACTTGTTTCTTTGTAATAGGAATCTTGAGCAATTATTCCAACTTCTGTGTGAGGTAATTCGTTCATAATTTGATGAACAACAGTTGTTTTTCCGCTTCCAGTTCCGCCAGCAATTCCTATAATTAGCATAAAATAGAGTTAGTTATTTAGTTAGCAAAAATAGCATTATTTATGCCTTGAAAAATATTATTCGATATTTTTTATAAACTCATCATATTCAAAATAAAAAAGTTCTAAGGCATTCATTTTTGTGTAAAAGAAATCGAATATCTCTGACCAATTATTTGTGTTACCATATCCAATTTCTTTATTTTCAACCCAAATCTGGCTAATTATTTTTCCGTTTTCTAATGTAAAATCTTTTTGGAAGATTAGATCTTGAATAAATTCTTCTTCTAAAATGTTTTTTAAAGCTAGAATTTGGTTAAAATAGGCCCATCTTTTGTCGTTATTTTTAGATTCAATTGCAATTTGAACTTGAGCTTTTTTATTGTCAACAAAAAATTTAAAAGAGAAATCTTTGATTTTTGTATCATATAAAATCCATTTTCGGGGATATTTTTCTGCAAAAGCCATCCAAAACTCGTGCTTTAATTGTTGGTTTTCTTGTTTTGAATACATTATTTTAGGGCTAATTCAAGAGTAATTTATTAACGAATTTATTTGTTAATTTTATTTTTGTTGTAAATTCGTTCCTTGTCTAATTGCCCCCAAAAATAAAACATCAAATGGATTTACAATATTTTATTAGCATTATTTCAAAAATCGAAAAAACATCTTTACCAGCCGAAACTGCCCATCAAAAAATGTCACCTCCTGAACGAATGCAACAAATGAAGGATTTGAATTTAGCAACTTCAAATCATAAAACAGCAGCAGTAATGATGCTTCTCTATCCCAAAAATAATAAAATGCACTTGGTTTTAATTGTACGAAATTCTTACCCAGGTGTTCATTCTTCTCAAATTTCGTTCCCCGGCGGAAAAGTTGAAACCTCAGATATTAATTTACAACACACGGCAATCCGAGAGACTTTTGAAGAGATTGGCGTTCACGAAAACAAAATTAAAGTTGTCATGTCGTTTTCTAAAATTTATATTCCTCCAAGCAATTTTATGGTTTATCCTTTTTTGGGATATTCTGTTGAAAATTTAGATTTCATTCCAAATCCGAGCGAAGTTGTCAAAATAATCGAACTTCCGATAGTCGATTTAATTGACGAAAATAACATTGTTTTAAAACAAATGGAAACTTCTTATTCAAAATCAATTGCAGTTCCTGCCTTTCAATTTCAAGACCATATTATTTGGGGAGCCACCGCAATGATTATGAACGAACTTAAAGAAGTTCTAAAAAGCGTTTTATAATTTGTAGTTTTTGTATGTTTGCCCCGCAAAAATTAAGTTTACAATGAATTTATTCAAAAGAAATCCATTTGGACATATTCTATTTTTAAAAAAATGGTTGATTCGTTTTTTTGGTGCCATTACCCACAAACGCTATCGAGGATTTAACGATTTGCAAATAGAAGGATCGGAAATCATTAGAAATTTACCCGACACAAATGTACTCTTCATCTCAAATCATCAAACCTATTTTGCTGATGTTGTTGCCATGTTTCATGTTTTTAATGCCAGTTTATCCGGTCGAGAAAACAATATAAAAAACATTGGCTATCTGTGGCAACCCAAATTAAATCTCTATTATGTTGCTGCCAAAGAAACCATGAATGAGGGTTTTTTGCCAAAAATTTTGAGCTATGCCGGAGCGATTACTGTAGAAAGAACTTGGCGCGACAAAGGAAAAGATGTTCAGAGAGAATTTAACCCAAACGATACTGAAAATATTAAAATCGCTCTTGAAGATGGCTGGGTAATTACCTTTCCGCAGGGAACCACAAAATCATTTAAACCAGTCCGAAAAGGCACAGCGCACATCATTAAACAACACAGACCAATTGTAGTTCCAATTGTCATTGACGGTTTTAGAAGATCCTTTGACAAAAAAGGAATTCGAATGAAGAAAAAAGGAATCCTGCAATCATTTACCATCAAAGAGCCGCTTGTTTTTGATTATGAAAACGAAACCATCGAAGAGATAGTTGAAAAAATCGAATACGCCATCGAGCAGCACCCTTCGTTTTTGAAAGTAATTTCTGAAGAAGAACTACTAGAACAAGAAGAATTAAACAAATTACGAAATTGTCATTAATAACAATTTGGTTAATTTGGCTAAATATTAATAAAATTCAATAGAACAAATGCGCATTAAATCTATATTTTTGCACCAAACTATCAAATTCAATTAAAATATCATGGTAAAAGATTTATTTGAAAGAATACAAAACAATAAAGGTCCTTTAGGAAAATGGGCTTCACAAGCTGAAGGTTATTTTGTTTTTCCGAAACTCGAAGGCGAACTAGGACCACGAATGCAATTTCAAGGAAAAACAATTCTGAACTGGAGTATTAATGATTATTTAGGATTAGCAAACCATCCCGAAGTTAGAAAAGCAGACACCGATGCCGCTATTGAATATGGCGCTGCCTACCCAATGGGTGCACGAATGATGAGTGGTCACACCAAATATCACGAGCAACTCGAAAACGAACTAGCCGAATTCGTAATGAAAGAAGCAGCTTACTTATTGAATTTTGGCTATCAAGGAATGGTCTCGATTATCGATGCTTTGGTTACCAAAACGACATAATTGTTTATGATGTAGATGCACACGCTTGCATTATTGACGGTGTTCGTCTTCATTTAGGCAAAAGATTCACTTATAAGCACAACGATTTAGAAAGTATGGAAAAAAACCTGCAACGGGCTACCAAAATGGCTACCGAAACGGGTGGTGGAATACTTTTTATTACCGAAGGAGTTTTCGGAATGCGTGGACAACAAGGAAAAATAAAAGAAATTGTTGCCCTAAAACAAAAATATAATTTCAGACTGCTTGTTGATGATGCGCATGGTTTTGGAACACTAGGAAAAACTGGTGCGGGAGCAGGGGAAGAGCAAGGTTGTCAAGACCAGATAGATGTTTATTTCTCGACTTTTGCCAAATCAATGGCGAATATTGGGGCGTTTGTAGCTGCCGATAAAGACGTTATTGATTATTTAAAATACAATTTACGCTCTCAAATGTTTGCCAAAGCATTGCCCATGATTCAAACCATTGGTTCTATGAAAAGGCTGGAATTATTGCGTAAATCTTCGGAGTTGAAAGACAAACTTTGGGAAAATGTCAACGAACTTCAAAACGGATTAAAACAAAGAGGCTTTAATATTGGCGACACCAACACCTGCGTTACGCCCGTATATTTAGAAGGAAGCATTCCAGAAGCGATGATTATGGTCAATGACTTGCGAGAAAACTACGGCATTTTCTTGTCGATTGTGGTTTATCCAGTAATTCCAAAAGGAATTATTTTACTTAGAATGATTCCAACGGCATCGCATACTTTTGACGATATTCACGAAACTTTAGCAGCATTTGAAGCTATCCGAGAAAAATTAGTTAACGGAACTTACAAAGCTATTGCTGCCGAAACTACGGTTGATGTTTCTTAGAAATTGTATATTAGTAAAGTTGGTTTTATAAATTACTAGAAAAAAATCTATTTTCAGGCGCAAAGCCTCAAAATTCATATTCACAGGGTGAAATTTCAAGGTCAAAGCCTGAAATTTCACCCTTTTTGCTTGAAATTTCAAGGTCGGAGGTTTAAATTTAATTATGAATTGGACCGTTTCGTAACTTTTTTTGAAAAATTAGTTCAATAAATTATTTTTCAACTAATCGTGATTCTCAATCTGTTTATAAGCATCGATAACTTTTTTGACCAATCGGTGTCTCACAATATCTTTGTCGTCAAGATAAATAATTCCGATGCCGTCAACGTCTTTC
>CAIXNQ010000272.1 GCA_903920835.1 uncultured Bacteroidota bacterium
AATTAAGGATTGATGTCTATAAATCTAATTTTCTATGAATTGAATAAATTAAAATTAAATATAAAATCATCAATAGCTACTCTTATACCCAGGATTTTTTAATTTTTTTTACCGTTATCAAAAGATTGAATACTAAGAAATCCAAAATCATCATTTGCATTCTTTTTATTAAAAACTATCTTTGTGAAAATTATTAAAGTTTTAAAAATTAAGATTACACAACATTGATATAAATTACTATCAAAAGTGGGGACAATACTTGGGAACATTGATATCAAAAAAATCTATATATATTAAACTCATTAATTTTTTAATTTAACAAAATCAATTATTTAAAAAAAATTAGATATGTCAGACGATAAGAAAGTAATTTTCTCAATGCAACGATTGAGCAAATCCTATCCCGGAAGTGATAAACAAGTTTTAAAAAACATCTATTTGAGTTTCTTCTACGGAGCAAAAATTGGAATTCTGGGGTTGAATGGTTCCGGAAAATCATCTTTATTAAAAATCATTGCTGGGGTTGATAAAAATTATCAAGGCGATGTTGTTTTTCAACCGGGTTATACGGTGGGTTATTTAGAACAAGAGCCACAACTTGACGACAGCAAAACCGTTCTTGAAATCGTGAAAGAAGGAGTTGCGGAAACCGTTGCCATTCTTGACGAGTTCAACAAAATCAACGATATGTTTGGTTTGCCAGAAGTTTATGAAGATGCTGACAAGATGCAAAAACTGATGGACAGACAAGCCGATTTGCAAGATAAAATTGATGCTTCTGGTGCTTGGGAACTAGACACCAAACTCGAAATTGCAATGGATGCGCTCCGAACACCTGAAGGAGATACACCAATTAAAAATCTATCTGGTGGAGAACGCCGTCGAGTAGCTTTGTGCAGATTATTGTTGCAACAACCCGACGTTTTATTATTAGATGAGCCTACCAACCACTTAGATGCAGAGAGCGTTCTTTGGTTAGAGCAACATTTAGCTCAATATTCAGGAACTGTAATTGCAGTAACGCACGACAGATATTTTCTTGACAACGTTGCTGGTTGGATTTTAGAATTAGATCGTGGCGAAGGTATTCCGTGGAAAGGAAATTATTCTTCTTGGCTAGACCAAAAATCGAACCGAATGGCGTTGGAGGAAAAAGTAGCTTCAAAACGCAGAAAAACTCTGGAACAAGAACTTGATTGGGTACGTCAAGGTGCTAAAGGAAGACAAACCAAACAAAAAGCGCGTCTTCAAAATTATGATAAATTATTAAACGAAGACCAAAAACAACTCGACGAAAAATTAGAAATTTATATTCCAAACGGTCCACGACTAGGAACCAATGTCATCGAATCGAAAGGTGTTGCTAAAGCTTTTGGTGAAAAATTATTGTACGACAATTTGAATTTCACATTGCCTCAAGCAGGAATTGTTGGGGTTATTGGTCCAAACGGCGCAGGAAAATCAACCATTTTTAGAATGATCATGGGCGAACAAACGCCTGATGCAGGATCTTTTGAAATCGGTGAAACGGTAAAAATTGCTTATGTAGATCAAGCGCATTCTAACATTGACCCAAATAAATCGATTTGGGAAAACTTTTGCGACGGTCAAGAACTCATCATGATGGGCGGCAGACAAGTCAATTCAAGAGCTTATCTTTCTCGATTTAATTTTGGTGGAAGCGATCAAAACAAAAAAGTAGCTACCTTATCTGGAGGAGAACGAAACAGACTTCATTTGGCAATGACTTTAAAAGAAGAAGGAAACGTTCTATTGCTTGATGAACCTACGAATGATTTGGATATTAACACCCTTCGAGCATTAGAAGAAGGTCTTGAAAATTTTGCTGGTTGCGCTGTTGTGATTTCTCACGACCGTTGGTTTTTAGACAGAATTTGTACCCACATTCTTGCATTCGAAGGAGATTCAGAAGTTTATTATTTTGAAGGTGGATTTTCTGAATATGAAGAAAACAAGAAAAAACGATTGGGTGGCGATTTAACTCCTAAACGTATTAAATACCGCAAATTAATTCGTGGCTAGTTTTTTAAAATTAGCTCCTAAAACTAAAAAGTTGGTTACTTTTTTGTTTTTGTTTGGTCTGAATTCTTTTGGGCAAACCAATCAAAATCAACCTGAAGTTGACCCAATAAATATTCAAAAAACGTTTTTGGACTGGAATAATTACCAGTCCAAAAACATTATTCT
>CAIXNQ010000273.1 GCA_903920835.1 uncultured Bacteroidota bacterium
AGAGAATTCGCAAAAAGTTTTTCACCTCTGAATTTTTTTGCTTTAGGGGGGACTGTATTACTTACTTTTTTACTTTCATATAGATGGATTGAATCCGGACATCCTCCATTAAGCAATCTTTATGAATCACTTCTTTTTTTAACGTGGACTTTTTTGATTTTTTATTTAATTTTAATCTTTGGCGAAGATTTCAATAAAGTTTCGCTATCGTCAAGTCCTTCTTTTTTCGGCTCAGTATCAATTGCTCGACTATTTCCAATCTCAACTTCGAGTTCCGATTTCAGCGAAGCTGCAATCGGAAACAACCCGAGAATTTTAAAAAATGAGCAAATTGAGGAAAAATATGCTTCGGCCCTAAAAACCAAAACAACTTTTTCAATCAAGAATTTTCTCGGTTTTCTTCTTTTATCAACAGCTCTTTTTGTTTTTACTTTTGCAAACTGGCGCCTTCCCGCAGAAATGCAAACTGTCACACCATTAGTTCCAGCTCTTCAATCAAACTGGTTATTAATGCATGTAAGCATTATGCTTTTAAGTTATTCAAGTTTGCTTGCTGGTTCTCTTTTTTCAATGAGTTATCTTTTTGTTTTTTATTATAGTCATGGTCTTAGAGAAACAAATCAACCTGATAATACTACATTTCCTACGTCAGCTGAGCAAAAAAACGAAAGCGCAACGAAAATTCTTAATGATTTAGATCAATATAGTTATCGGAGTTTATCTTTTGCTTTTCCATTACTTACTCTTGGGATCATTTCAGGGGCAGTTTGGGCAAATGAAGCTTGGGGTTCATATTGGAGTTGGGACCCAAAAGAAACTTGGGCTTTCATTACTTGGTTAATTTTTGCTATTTATCTTCATGTTCGAATGAATAAAGGATGGACTGGTTCAAATGCAGCATGGGTAGCAACTTTTGGATTTTTTATGGTTTGGATTTGTTATTTGGGTGTTAATCTTTTAGGAAAAGGTCTTCATAGTTATGGATGGTGGCAAAATTAAATTTAAAATACGCTTTGTGTCAAAAATTAATAGAACAAAATGCTCATCGGTTTGCAAAACCGAAAACATATTTTCTAAACTCATAATACGGATTGAAATTTCTGATCAAGAAATGATTCGGCGCTCAAAATCAATTTGAAGTATAATATAGTTAAAAAGCTGGAAAACCTTTTTTGTTTAAAACAAAAAGATATCCGGTCGTGGATTTAAAGATAAATTGTTCTCTCAGTTGGTAGATGGCTAGCTGGTTTTTTCGCTTCGCGAAGAAACCAAATCGCGAAACGTAAAACCAAACGCCGTAGGCGGAAAAATTGATTGGTATCCCAAAATGGGTGTAAAACAATCTAGGGTCTCGTTCGTTTTTTCGCAAAGCGGAAAAATAAACGCTTTCATTTTTTGGCGCGGAGCGCTTTTTTACTAATTGCGTTCATTTTTTGTTTTGTTCTTTTGGGTTTCATTTTCTAATGGAATTGGAGTCTTTTTGTTTGTTTTATTAATTCAAAATAAAATTAAAACAAAAAAGTTAATGACCAAAATTTTCCAAGCAAATCGAAAAAAGTTAAATGAAAAAAGTTAAGCCAAACTAAATCTGTTGGCTTCATTATTTGATGAAATACCTGAAACAAACTTAAACTCCCAGCATAAAAACTTTTGTCTCTTATTTGTCATTTGACAATTTTTAATAGTCGTTTTGCGTGTTTCGCAAGGATTGACTTCAAAAGAAAACAAATTTCTAAACATTTTGATTTTTGACCAAAAGCTGGGACAAATTATAATCAACACCATCATGACTCTTGAACTTGTAGGACAACTTGTTTCATTATTTTTAATTTTAGGCGCTGGTCCCATCGTTATTGTATTACTTTTTGCCCGCGGTGGTAATCTTTAATTTAAATCGTTTAGAACCTTTTAGATTCGCTTTTTTCTCGTCGATTGCGTTTTAAATTTGGTTTTAGTTAAAGCTAAAAATTAATTTAAAATAGAAAAGTCGAAAAAATCTTTTATGCTTTTCGCCTAGCCTATTCCGCTTTATCAATAATAAAGCTATATGTTGATTATTCAGTTATTTAAAGTAAATTTAAATTGCAACGAATAGCTGGCAACAAAAAGCTCATTTCATGCTACAATTAGTTCTTTTTTGAGGTGCCCATCATTGCGGGGCACCTCAAAAAAGAACTAATTGTAGCGTAAATCGAAAAACTGAGCGAAAGGTCTAATATAAAATAAAAAATTGCTATGATTAATTCATCAGTATTTCTTCTTGCTCGTTTACCTGAAGCATATGCCCCTTTTGATCCACTTGTAGACGTACTTCCAATTATTCCAGTTTTATTTTTATTACTGGCTTTTGTATGGCAAGCTTCTGTAAGTTTCCGCTAAAAAAATTTTATTAGCTGCGTATGCAGTTTCTTTTGTGAGCCTCTTTTGAGGTTTACTCCCTTTGTGGTTTCGCTTTGGTTTTTCCTTTCTTGTTTTTCTATTTTATTTAATTCGTAATGCTTGAAAAAAGGCTTGCGTCGAAAAATGGAAAACAAAATATAAAAACGTGCGAACAATCAGAATACTACACGCAATATACAAATTTTCTTGTTTGAATCCTTTTTTTTTTTCGTTTTTTGTTTTTATAAAAATTTTCACCAATAAAATTATGGGTTTGATATTCTTTGAACTCGATCAAAAATAAAACAAAAATGAAAACATATAGCATATTTTGCCGCAAGCGGAATTATATTTAGCCATAGGCCAAAATCTAAAAAACACATACTATATAAACGAAGACAAAAACCAAACAAGATTTTGTACTCAATCAATTTTAATATGCTTTTTCTATTTCAACTAACTTTATTTGCATTTATTGCATTATCTTTTGCTTTAGTTGTTGGTGTTCCTGTAGTTTTAGCTTCAGCAGATGGTTGGGCTTCATCAAAACAAATCGTTTTTTCAGGAGCAAGTCTTTGGATTTTCCTAGTATTTTTAGTAGGAATTTTAAATTCTTTTGTAGTATAAATTTGATTTATGGTTGGTTTTTCCGGCCCGCAGTTTGATATATAGTTGACTGATTTTTCCTCAAAACGAGAAAATCAACTAAACCATCTACCAAATCCA
>CAIXNQ010000274.1 GCA_903920835.1 uncultured Bacteroidota bacterium
AGACCAATTCCAAAGCCGTTAAGCGAGTGCAAATTTAAAACAAAATTCATCTTAACCAACAATTAGACAGTTTTTTTTAAATATTTTTTCATGCTTAAGAACATTTTCTAAAGTTAACCCGTTTATTTTGTGAGTTAAAAAACAATTTAATTGCGCAAAATGTTTAGAATTTTTTGTTAATCCTCCTTACAATCAACAAAAAAAATGTTTCTTTGTGCCACTAAAACATATAAACCTTAGTACAGAATATGGTAGCATTCGATTTTAAAAAATGGAATACAATTGTAGGTTGGTTAACATTTGCCATTGCGCTAGTAACCTATACTTTAACTGTTGAACCAACAATGAGTTTTTGGGATTGTGGCGAATATATCGCTACAGCTGCAAAACTAGAAGTCGGTCATCCGCCTGGTGCGCCTCTATTTCAAATGATTGGTGCTTTTTTTGCCCTTTTTGCTATTGATGAAAAGCATGTTGCCTTGATGGTAAACATGATGTCGGTTTTTTCGAGTGCCTTTACTATTCTTTTTATGTTTTGGTCCTCAACAATGATTCTTAAAAAGCTGGTGGGTCGTTTTACAGAAATTACGACTAACAATGAAATTGTAATTCTAGGTAGTGCTTTTGTTGGTGCTTTGGCTTATACTTTTTCTGACAGTTTTTGGTACAATGCCGTTGAAGCCGAAGTTTATGCCATGGCTTCATTGCTCATTGCACTTTTATTCTGGCTCGGTTTGCGTTGGGAACAAGACATGGAAACGCCTCGAGGTAACAAATGGTTGTTAATAATTTCGCTTGTAGTTGGACTTTCTTTTGGGGTGCATTTCATGGCTTTATTGACTATTCCGTCGATCGGGTTTTTATATTATTTTAAGCATTATAAAAACAGAACCGTAAAAGGATTTATTATTGCTAATATAGTCGTTGTTTCTATCCTTCTTTTCATCTTTAAATTATTGTTGCCTTTAACCATGTCGTTCTTTGCAAAATCGGAGATTTTTATGGTCAACGATTTAGGATTGCCTTTCAATTCAGGAACTATTTTTGTGGCATTGTTAGTAATTGCTATTTTCTATTTTGGTTTAAGATATACTCGAAATAAAGAAATGGTTCAATTGAATACCTTATTGTTGTGTGTTTTATTTATTTTTATTGGTTTTTCTACTTGGTTAATGTTGCCAATTCGATCTAATGCACATACGGTCATTAACGAAAACAAACCTTCGGATGCAAAAGAGGTTTTGGCATATTATAACAGAGAACAATATGGTGTAAACCCCTTATTTTATGGACCTCAATATACAGATTTATTTGCTGGTTTAGATGAAGACACACCTTATCTTGACAAAGCACCCAACTACGAAAGAGATTACAAAACAGGCAAATATGTTATTGTAAATAACTACAAAAATGCCGAACAAAACTCCGACGATAGACAAAAAGCGATTTTACCAAGAATGTGGAGCACCGAGAATGCCGAGAATTATATGGCGTATTCTAGTCCGTTGTCGTTCAGAATTAATCCTGATTATGATTATGAATCTGATTTGGCTAATTACGGAATCGATTTGAATAAATTGACTGAAGAAGAGCACGACGGTGCCATTGAGCAATTAAAAAATGAAATTTCAAAAACGGTTAGCGAGTTTCGTGTGGCTTATGCCAATCACAAAGTTGATAACGAAGATTATATCAAATTCTTAAAAAGCTATAAAGAATATTTGATTGTTGACAAACCATCAACTGGAGACAACATTAAGTTCATGTTTGACTACCAATTTGGATATATGTACATTCGCTATTTTCTATGGAATTTTGTTGGAAGACAAAATGATATTCAAGGAAAAGGTGATGTTTTAGACGGCAACTGGCTTAGTGGTATTC
>CAIXNQ010000275.1 GCA_903920835.1 uncultured Bacteroidota bacterium
ATTTAATCCCTAGCGGGATTGATGATTGAGGTTTTGGATTGTTTTTATTTATTAATGTTTGGTTTGTGGGCACGAGCAAGATGCGCATTCAAATTAGGAAAGATTTTTATAATTTTTAAATGAACTACTTGCTATAAATTCTTCTTGAGGGTAAATAAATTCTTTGTCTATTGGAATATTTCTATTTTGAGTAAGGTATCTGACAACATAATCTGCAAAACTTTTATGTATGTTCCAACAATTTATTTTTGGTAATTGAAAAATATTTTGAAATCCTGTATCATAACCTCCGCTAAAATAATCTTCTAAAGGATGTATTGGATCTGAATTAAAAACAAATAGTCCTTCTTGATTTATTACATTAAGGTTATGCTGATTGTATGTTAAATTAAAATTTGGTATGCTTGGGATATTAAATGAAATTCCATTTTTTAGATATCCCGGTAAATAAAAAAGAGTCAGGTCTTTAAAATGATTATATTTTAATTCGTCAATTTTATTTAATGATTCATTATAATCTATTTTAATATCTGAATTATTTACTATTATACTATTTATTTGATTTGTAATTGATTCAAGATGTTGTAAAAAAGAAATAAAATCTCTAGAACTTGTATCAATAGCATATATAGAAAAATAATTTTCAATATTAGAAGAAGGATTATGAGTTAATCCATCAGTTCCAAAAAACAAAGCGCAATCAAAATTATAAGTAAAATCTAAAAGTGGTGTTGGAGCTTTATAGTGTTGTAAAAAACTTAAAATTGATAAGTCATAAGCATTATGTCCAAAAGAATTATAAAATTTTATTAAAAGATTATTGTGAAAATTTTTTGCATTTTCAATTTCTGTTTGAATAAAATCATGATAGCTTTTACCAAGTTTTACTAATTCATTACCATTCCAAATGCGTTGAGCTGAATTAATTAATTTATATTTCGCTTCAGTTACACCGCGAAATATGATTTTTTTATCTTGATTTTTATCTGACCAATCAGCAATTAATTTATCTAATTCTTCTTTGCTATCAATTTGTAAACTGATAAATTTTTTTTCTTTTTCTTCTAATGAAGAGTATTTGTCTATTAGCATATATTTATTTTTTATTATTTCTAAACCAAAACCACCAATCCCTCTCAGTACTGGCGGTTGTTTTTTATACTTTTTCTAATTCTACTTCTATTTCGGTGGTGGTGCTTCTCCGCACATAGACCGTGATGGTTTTTGTGGTGTAGCTTGGTGCTTCAATGATGATTCTTCGTTTTCCGGCACGGATGGTGTTGAAGATGATTTGTCCATCTTCGTCGGTTTCAATGGTTTTATCTGTGCCTTCAATGGTTCCTTTTGCGGTGGTGATGGCGGCTTTGGTTTCGTTGTCTTCTACGTGAATAATCAGGTGGTTGTGGCGTGTGCCGGTTTTAGACTGGTTGCTTTGTTGGTCAAATGCTTTGCTAAAATCGGTGTCTTCATAATAGGAATGGATTAAATCTTCAATATCGTCGAGGGTTTCGTCGAGCGTGGCATTGAGTTCTTCGAGCTTGTCGGTGCCATATACTTTTTTGTTGCTGATGGCGGCTTTGGGCAACGCCATTGCGGCTTCAAACTTGCTGATGGCGGTTTCCATCTCTGTAATGTCGGCTGGCGTAATATTACTTAATATTGCCGTGTTGTTCTTGATTTTATCTTTAGTGGCGGTGCATCGGGCTAGCGAAACGGCATCTGTGTTGTTATAATCATAATATGAAATCTTGTGGCTTAATGCTTTTGCAAGTTCTTTGTCGCCTGCATTTTTGGCTTTCACTCGGGATCGTCTTGAAAATCTAAGGATGGTTTTAGCCATCGTTACTTGCAGACCTTCTTTGTTGATGGTTTCTCCTTTACTATCATTTTGTTGAATGGCTGCGGCGGTCTCCATTTCTGATAGTGTTTCTTCAAGCATAACTTTTGAATCTTGAAGCTCTGCAACAGCGGCAACCTCTGTTGGGTGAGCTAATAATAATTCTTTTACCCGTTTGCCTGCTTCAAAGCCGCTAATGATATTTTTTTTCATAATAAAATTAGTGATGAGCTTTTGCTCGGTTTAAGTGGGACAAAAATATAAATTTTTTATAACTGCAACAAATTTTTTTAATTTTTTTATATTTTTTAGATGAAGTGCCATAATATAGCAGTTTTTAGGCAACACTTATACCATGATTAAAATGACCAAATGCAATTAAGTGTCGATTAAAACGGCTTTTGTATCGTCTGGATTGTTTTTTGGTATCTAAAAGAAAATGGTTAATGTCAAAAAGATAAATGATAATGTCAAAAAGAGGTTTGATTGTACGAAAAAGAAAAGTGATAATATCATTCTGAAAAAGTTTCATATAAAAAAGATTTTTAATAATGCCAAAAAGACATGTAATGATTCCGTTCAGAAAATTGTTAATAGGAAAAAGACGCGTGATGATGCCAAAAAGATAATTGATGATGTCGTTCAGAAAATTATTAATAGGAAAAAGAGGTATGTTGATGTCGAAAAGAGGCGTATTGATATTGTTAAGATTATTTGCTATTTGGTATATTTTGTTATTGATATCAACAAAATTATTGTTAGAATATTTCGGAAAAATGTTGATTTGATTTTAAAACTTTACTTAATTTCTCATTACTTATTTTATACTCAATTTTATTTGACAGCTTGTAATAATCAATTACATTTACGCCCGAAATCTTCCATTTAGATTTCAAAAAAATGTTCTGTTGCTAATTTATTTTAGCCACGAATTGCACTAATTGCACTAATTTTGATTATTGATATTTTTGATTTCACGAATTTTCATTGCTTAGCAATGATTTAGTGAAATATCAGCATATAGAATTGGTGTACTTCGTGAAATTTGTGGCAAGAAGATCAAAACAGAATAGCTACTATTTCAAAAAATTATTTCTCACTTAAACGTTTATAGCATGCAACTGTATAACACCTTAAGCGCAGAAGAAAGAGCCGAGCTTATTGACCAAGCGGGCAAACAAAGACTGACTTTGTCTTTCTATGCGTATGCCAAAATTGAAAATCCACAACAATTTCGCAACGATTTATTTATTGCTTGGAACCGACTTGATGCGCTGGGGCGCACTTATGTTGCCAAGGAAGGAATTAATGCTCAAATGTCGGTTCCTGCCGAAAATATGGAGGCTTTTCGAGCTACGTTGGAGGCTTATGATTTTATGAAAAACATTCGTCTGAATGTTGCTGTAGAGCAAGATGATCATTCGTTTTTGAAACTTACCGTAAAGGTGCGCGATAAAATTGTTGCCGACGGTTTAAACGACGATACTTTTGATGTCACCAACATTGGGGTGCATTTAAAAGCCAAAGAGTTTAACGAAATTCTAGAAAATCCAGACACTATTGTGGTCGATTTTAGAAATCATTATGAAAGCGAGATTGGTCATTTTAAAAATGCCATTACGCCCGATGTTGAGACTTTTAGAGAGTCTTTGCCTATCATTAATGAACAACTTCAGGATTATAAAGAGAGTAAAAATCTGGTGATGTATTGCACTGGAGGGATTCGTTGCGAGAAAGCTTCTGCTTATTTTAAGCATCAGGGATTTAAAAATGTTTTTCAGCTTGAAGGCGGCATTATTAATTATGCCAAACAAATAAAAGAAGAAAACCTAGAGAGTAAATTTATTGGTAAAAACTTTGTTTTTGACCACCGACTGGGCGAACGAATTACGGACGATATCGTGTCGCAATGCCATCAGTGCGGCAAACCCTGCGACAATCACACCAATTGCTTGAACGATGGTTGTCATTTGCTTTTTATTCAGTGCGATGACTGCCAAGCGGCGATGGAGAATTGTTGTTCAGACGAATGTTTGTCAATCACACACCTGCCGCTTGTGGAACAAGTAAAACTGAGACGTGGCGTGCAGGTTGGCAACAAAATTTTTAGAAAAGGAAAGTCTGATAAATTGCTTTTTAAACATTCTGGTGCGCTGTCGGATGTGCCTCTTGCCAAAGCGCAAAAAACGGCAGCAATTCGTCAAAAAATTAAGGTCAAAAAAGTGCTTCTTGGTAAGGTTGCGCACTATTATGTAAAAGCCCAGATCGGTCTTTTTGTTATAGAAAACGAGCAATTGAATGTTGGGGACACTATTTTAATTAATGGACCAACTACAGGCAACGAAACGCTGGTTATCGACAAAATGATGGTTAACGGAACGGCAAATTCGGTAGCGAATATTGGTGATAAAGTTACTTTTGAAGTGCCTTTTAGAATCCGTCTTTCGGACAAGGTTTTTAAAGTTTTGACTTAGGATTTAAATTAATCTCAAAATCTTTCGCCACAGATTAAAAAGATTAAAAGGATTTTAGAAAATTAATCTGTGCTAATCTGTGAAATCTGTGGCAATAAAGAAAAAACACATTGTTGAAGCAAAATCTAATGTCTTTATTATTTAATATCTTATTAAAAACAACATGAAAAAAATCGTTGCAATTTCAATTCTTTTCATGTTGTTTGTTTGTTGTTCAAAAGGCAACAAACCGCTGATTGGTTTCTATTTCTGGAAAACAATTTATAAACTCACGCCAACAGAAAAAGCCGTTTTGAAAACCAACGAGGTTCAAAAAATCTACATTCGTTATTTTGATATTGATTTTAATAAAACCATTCAGCAAGCAGTCCCTGTAAAACCAATTTGTTTTGAAGAAAAACCAACGGTTGCAGATGTTGTGCCCGTTATTTATATCGTTAATAAAGTTTGGCTACAAAAAAATGTTTCTCCTGCTGTTCTAGCCGAAAAAACTGCTGGCTTAATTCAACAAATTAATTTGAAAAACGGTTTGAAAATACACGAAATTCAATTCGATTGCGATTGGACTTTGGCAACTCGTGACCGCTATTTTGAGTTTATAAAAGCATTTGAAAAAATTAATAACGTTAAGATTACTGCTACCATCAGATTGCATCAAGTGAAGTATTATCAGCAAACGCAACTGCCGCCTGTTGCTGCTGGAATGTTGATGTATTATAATATGGGGAAGATTTCAACTTCTGACATTAACTCAATTTATGATGCTTCAAACGCCAATCGTTATGTTGCTAGTTTGCGTTATTATCCGTTGCCGGTTTCGGTGGCTTTTCCGATATTTTCTTGGGGAATTCATATCAGAGACAATCATGTTGTGGGTCTTCGGAATAAAATAAACCGAATTGATATTGAAAAAGATACTAATTTTGTTCAGCAAAAAAGCAATTGGTTTCGAGCAAAATATTCAACTTACAAAAATGGTGTGCTGTATCAAGCAAATGATTACCTAAAAACAGAAGCTATTTCTGCTAACGATTTGAATGAAATGGCAGCAACGGTAGCAAAGAACCTAAAGCAGCCGCCTAAAGAACTATTGTTTTACGATTTAGACGAAAAGAACCTTCAATATTATGAAAAAGATCTCTTTAAAAAAATTAGTCTTAGTTTTTAGCATCGTTGGATTGCTCAGTTATAGTTGGTTTTTTGCCTGTGGATATTCTGAGGACGATTGGGCTACGTCGGAGCAAACCAATTTTACGCCCGAGACTTTTGTTGACAGTAAATTTTCGGCATTTTTTCTCTCCGAAAGTTTGTTTAATGACAATGGTTTGGGCGAAGGTGGCAGTCGTTTTAATGGTGCTATCGTTGACGACTGGAATGGTTTC
>CAIXNQ010000276.1 GCA_903920835.1 uncultured Bacteroidota bacterium
ACATCAGAACAATCAATGCCGAGAATATGAAAGGCGAAATAGGACTTTTTATAGGCGCAGCTTTATTGATAACTTCATTATTGTTTTTCTTCTTTTTCAGATCATTTCGAGCCACGTTTATTTCTATTTGCATATTGCTTTTTGGAGTGATGTGGTCTTTTGGAACTTTAGGACTTTTTCATTACAAAATCACAATTTTAACGGCAATAATTCCGCCATTAATTATTGTAATTGGGATAACCAATTGTATTTTTTTAATCAATAAATACCAACAAGAAATAAAGATTCACCAAAATCAGGCGAAAGCTTTGCAGCGGGTTATCTCGAAAATTGGTGTATCAACTTTAATGACCAATTTAACAACAGCTGCTGGTTTTGCGACCTTTATGATTGCAGGAAACGACCTTCTTTTTGAGTTTGGATTGGTAACTTCAATCAATGTGGTGACGGTCTATTTGCTGACGTTACTAATTGTGCCGATTGTTTATAGCTTCATGCCGTTGCCCAAAGAAAAGCATCTTACGCATCTGAGCAAAAACTATTTATCAACTTTTTTAGACTGGGTTGAAAATATTGTAAGACAAAAACGAAGAAGCATTTATATTGTTTATGTTCTCTTGCTTATATTTAGTGTTATTGGCGTAAGTCAAATGAAAGTTTCCGGTAGTTTAATTGGCGAAATGCCCAAAAGCGCATCTTTTTTTAAAGACATCCTTTTTTTTGAAAAGGAATTTAATGGCGTGATGCCGCTTGAAATCATGATCAACACCAAGCACAAAAAAGGTGTTATGAAGCTTTCTATGCTAAAAAGAATGGACGAACTTCAAGAAACTATTGCTACAATTCCCGAGTTGTCTAAACCAGTTTCTGTGGTTAATTTAGTGAAATATTCTAAACAAGCTTTTTATAACGGGAAGCCAGAATATTATGAATTGCCGACTGCTCAAGAGCAAACTTTTATCATGCTTTATGCTAAAAATGCTACGAAAACTAAGAAAAAAGACTTGATGAAAAGTTATGTCGATTCGACAGGACAATATGCTCGAATTACAACTTTTATGAAAGACATCGGCACTGATGAAATGGCTAAAGTAGAGCAAAAACTTCGTTCTAAAATTGATGTTTTATTCCCAAAAGACAGATATGAAGTAACGCTGACTGGAAAAGCATTGGTTTTTCAAAAAGGAACTTCTTACTTGATAGACAATTTAATTGAATCGTTAATATTTGCAATTTTTCTAATAGCGGGATTAATGGCCTATTTATTTCGCTCTGTAAAAATGGTTCTTGCTTCAGTCATTACAAATATACTTCCGCTCTGCATCACTTCGGGTTTAATGGGCTATTTCGGAATTCCGCTAAAGCCTTCTACAATTTTAGTTTTCAGTATAGCCTTCGGGATTTCGGTAGATAATGCCATTCAATTCATGGCAAAATACCGCCATGATTTGATTCAAAACAACGGGAAAGTTAAAAAAGCTGTCATCAGTTCCTTGCGAGAAACAGGAATAAGCACTTTTTATACTTCAGTTGTACTCATTTTTGGGTTTGCCATTTTCACACTTTCCAGCTTTAGTGGCACTATTGCGCTTGGCGGATTAGTTTCTTGCACATTGTTATTTGCCATGTTTGCAAACTTGTTGGTCTTGCCAGCATTAGTTTTAACTTTTGAGAAAAAGCGAACTAGAACAGAAGAGAATTAGTTGTCTGATAGAGAAATCTTTTGAAAATTCTAACAAAACTTCACTTTTGCACAAAATAAATCAGTAATTTTATAGACATAAATTTTGTGTTAAATCATTTTAGTTAAAGCTTAAATTATCATTGATTAAAATACAAATAGAATTTATATCGGAATTGTTTTCCAACAATTTTATTATTATTCATAATCAGAATTTTAAATAATTATATATTTGATTGAAACTTATTTTAATGATATGAAAACTTGGTACAATTTTGTATATTTACTTTCTGTTTTTGGAGCTTGGTCGCAAGAAAAACCGAATTTTGCTGCACTAGATTCGATTTATCGTGAAGACCAATTTTATGTAGGAGTAAGTTATAATACGCTTCAAAACAGACCCACTGGGTTGATGCAGAGTAAAATAACTCCAAGCTTTTCGTTTGGTGTTCTGCGAGATATGCCAATCAATAAAAGCAGAACTATTGCTATAGCTGTTGGATTAGGTTATTCAATTAATAATTATAGTGAAAATTTTTATATTTCAGAAATCAATGGTGAACGCAATTATTCTCTTCTAAAAGATGCCACTGTTTATGAGAAAAACAAACTTTATCTTGATTATCTTGATTTACCTATTGAGTTGCGATGGCGAAACTCCACGCCAAACAGTCATAAGTTTTGGCGCATTTACTCTGGCTTTAAATTGAGCTATTTAACCTTTAACAGGTCTAAATATGTTGATTATCAATCAACTTTAAGGGTCACTGGAAATCCAGATTTTGCAAAATGGCAATCAGGAATTTATATTTCAGCCGGATATAATTCGTGGAATATCAATATTTATTATGGTTTAAGACATCTGATGCAATCAGGAACACTCAATAACAAGGAAATTGAATTAAAGACTATTAATTTCGGTTTGATGTTTTATATCTTATAAATATAGTTCTGAATTAAAAAAAATAATTTACAAGATGATTGAAATTGAACGTAAGTTTTTAGTGCTTTCTGATATTTATAAACTTGAAGCACACAATTCAATAAATATCGAACAAGGTTATTTGAATTCAGACCCAGCACGAACTGTTCGAGTGCGTATTAAAGGAAAAAAAGGCTATTTAACCATTAAAGGAATTGGTAGCGAAAGTGGTATGTCTCGATTTGAATGGGAAAAAGAAATCCAAGTAGATGAGGCAAAAATGTTAATGAATTTATGCGAAAGTGTTATTATCCAAAAAACCCGATTTGAAGTAACCGTTGGAAATCATTTGTTTGAAATTGATGATTTTTATGGAGATAACCAAGGATTGGTCGTTGCTGAAATAGAATTAAATTCGGAAGAAGAGCTATTTGAAAAACCCAACTGGTTGGGCGAAGAAGTGACAAATGACCAAAAATATTACAATTCGCAATTGAGTCAAAACCCTTTTAAAAACTGGTAGTTTTAGGGTTCTAAGACTTCAAGTTTAACAATAATTCCACCACCGCCAGCATTCCCTGCAATTTGTTTAAAAGCTCGCTTTGTAATGTCTATTTCACGTTCTTTTACAAACGGACCTCTATCTATTACTTCAACAACCACCGATTTACCAGTAAGTTCATTTGTAACCCGCAATTTTGTGCCAAACGGAAATTTTTTGTGCGCTGCAGTAAATTTATTATTGTCAAATTTTTTGCCACTAGCAGTTCGTTTTCCAACCAATCTGTCAGAATAATATGAAGCATGAACAGCCTTTTTATATAGTTTGAAAGTTCCTTTTTCTACGAATGCTGTGTCTTGTTCTTGAACTGTTGCAATATTTTCTGGCGTAATCTTTTTAAGAGTATCTTTAAGCATCAAAGGTTTTCCTTTTTTAGGCAAAACCTGACTATGAGCAACCGAAAAAAGTAGAAAAGTTAAAACAATATATATATTTTTTTTCATATGTGCTTTATGCTAAAAAAGCTCCTCTTGGGAGCTTTCTGTTATTTTACAACCACAAATTCCATGGAATTCGACTTAGAATTAGCACCAAACCCAATCCGTAAAAAAGAGCAACTGATTTGAATTTTGCATCGTTAGTTGTCGCTTTTTTATGTTTAATCCATCCAACGGTAATTAATGTAATTGCTATAATATTTATTAATGGGTGTTCGAGTGAAGTCAATCTTAAATTTTTATCAGCCATTTGACCTAAAGACCCAAAACCATTTGGTGAGACAAAATAAAGTACTAATCCAAAAATCAATTGAAGATGTGTCGCAATCAAACCAAAAAGTGCAATTTTTCGATCTCTAGCAACAAATTCTTTTTTTGAAGAACGACCGATTATACTGTTTAGAACCGTAATAACTAATAATAAAAGAGCTAAATATGCCCAACCAGAATGAAATTTTTGAAGTAATTCGTACATGATTTTATTTTTAATGGTAACAAATATAAACAAAAAAAGTACAAAAACAACTAAATGTTTCTGTACTCTTTTTGGATTCTAAAGAAAACATTTATTTGTTTTTTAAAAATTGATTCAATAAAAAAGTTGTAGAACTATCGTGTTTACTCACTTTTTTATTATTTATTTCATTTAAAATTGAATTCGCCAATTGCTTTCCTAGTTCAACACCCCATTGGTCATAACTAAAAATGTTCCAAATAACGCCTTGCACAAAAATTTTATGTTCATAGAGCGCAATCAAAGAACCTAATGATTCGGGAGTTAATTTTTTTATCAACAAAGTATTGGTAGGTTTGTTTCCTTCAAAACATTTAAAAGGCAATAAAAACGCAGCTTTATCATCTGAAACTCCTTGTTCTTTGAATTCTGCCAAAACTTGATCGCTGGTTTTTCCGTTCATCAATGCTTGAGTTTGCGCAAAAAAGTTCGACATTAATTTATTATGATGTTCCTGATTTCCGTATAAAGGTTCAATAAACCCAATAAAATCAGCAGGTATTAATTTTGTTCCTTGATGAATTAATTGAAAAAAAGCATGTTGCGAATTGGTTCCTGGCTCGCCCCAAATAATTGTTCCGGTTTGATAATTCACTGGTTTTCCGTCACGCCCAATGCTTTTTCCGTTACTTTCCATAATGCCTTGCTGCAAATAGGGTGCTAATTTTTGCAAATACTGTGTGTATGGAATCAATGCTTCGCTTTCGGCACCAAAAAAATTATTGTACCAAATACTCAAAAGAGCTAAAACAACCGGAATATTACTTTCAAAAGACTCGTTTTTGAAGTGCTCGTCCATTTGATTTGCACCTTTAAGTAAAGCTTCAAAGTTATCATATCCAACTGCCAAACTAATCGAAAGACCGACGGCACTCCATAAAGAAAACCGACCGCCAACCCAGTCCCACATTGGAAAAATAGAGGCTTCGTCTATTCCGAATTCAGTTACTTTTTTGATATTGGTTGAAACGGCAACAAAGTGTTTTGCCACAGCTTCTTGAGGAGCATTTTTCAAAAACCAAGCTCTGATAGTCTCAGAATTTGTTAAAGTTTCTTGAGTTGTAAATGTTTTAGAAACAATTACAAAAAGGGTTGTTTCGGGGTTTATTTTTTTCAAAACCTCATTCACATGATCGCCATCAACATTTGAAACAAAATGCAATTCAAGTTGGTTTTTATAAAATTGTAATGCTTCAACAACCATAGCTGGACCAAGATCTGAACCGCCAATCCCAATATTTACGACATCTGTAAATTGTTTTCCAGTATATCCTTTTCTTGATCCGTTGATTATTTCGTTTGAAAAAGACTTTATTTTGTTTTTAACATCTGTAATTTCAGGAATAATATTTTCTCCCTCAACTAAAATTGAGGCGTTTTCTGGAGCGCGTAAAGCGGTGTGAAGAACAGCTCTGTTTTCAGTTTGATTTATTAAATCTCCTTGAAAATATTTAGCAATTGAATCTTTCAAATGAGTGCTTTCAGCAAGTTCTATAAGCAGTTTTAGAGTTTCTTTATTGGCAATGTTTTTAGAATAATCAACAATAAAATCGTTCCATTTAATGTAAAAATTGTTGGCTCGATCTGTATCGTCAATAAACATCTTTTTCATTGACGCATCTTTCATTTCTTGAAAGTGATTTTCAAGATTTTTCCAAGCAGAAGTTGCTGTTGGGTTTGTTTGTTGTAGTGGCATTTATTTATAATTTGAAAATGCAAATTTATCATTTCTCAATGTAAATTTAACATTATGATTTTTAAAGCAATTTTAGTTTTTGAATTTTAATTTCGCAACGCTATCTAATTCTGCTTTTAACGGTTTAATTTGAGCAAAAAAGCGGGGTAAATTATTTTTATCCATAGGAGAAGAATTGGGCAATTCAAGTTTTAAAGCATCAACTTGAACACCGTTTTTCCAGAAACGGTAACAAACATGAGGTCCTGTTGCAAGTCCAGTACTGCCAACTTTTCCGATAACATCACCTTGCGTAACATGCTGTCCTTTGCGAACCAAAATTTTCGACATGTGAAGGTATTGAGTAGAATAAGTTTTATCATGTTTAACTTTTACAAAGTTTCCGTTTCCGGCTGTAAATCCAGATTGTTCAACAACTCCAGAGGCAGTCGTCATGATTGGAGTTCCGGTGGGTGCAGCATAGTCAGTACCTTTGTGGGCTTTCCAAATCATTTGAACTGGATGAAATCTACTTTGGGTATAATGTGAGGTAATATTAACGAATTTCAAGGGGGCTTTCAAGAAAAAGTTTTTCAATGCTTTGCCCTCTTCATCAAAATATTCGAGTTGTTTTGAATTTTGATTTTGAGCAAACGGAAAAGCATAGATAGTTTTGCCTTTATATTCAAAAAAAGCACATTTCAGACTGTCAACGCCGTCATTAATCGTGTCGTCTATAAATCTTTCTGTAAAGGTTACTCCAAATTTTGCTCCTTTTTGAAGTTTAAAGAAGTCGATAGACCATGCGTAAATCTTTGTGATTTTTTCTGCCAAAGCGTCGTTTGCTCCTTCTTTATTTAAAGAACCATAGAGCGAACCGTCTAATGCTCCTGCAATCGTTCGTTTTCGGTAAGTAATTGGACGTACTTTTTTGTGAACTGCAACTTCTTTACGCAAATCGATTACATAATAGGTTGCTCGGTCTATTTGATATATAAAAACTTTAAGTTTTTTTGATTGGTCTTTTGATCTTAAAAGCACATAGGGATTTCCTTTTCTAATCATTCTAACGTCAAAAGAATCCTTAACTTTCTCAGTGACTTCGAACGATTTTATGGTGCCTAAATTTTGCTTGTCTAACAAACTTCCAAAAGTATCGCCATTTTTTATAGTATCACGAACTACATCGAAATTGTTTAATGTAAATCCGTAATCAATGATTATTGGTTCGGGTTTAGGAGCAGGGATTTCTTTTTTTTTATTACATGAAAGGATTGAAAATCCTATTAATATATAAATTATTTTCTTCAAAATGATGTCTTTTTTTGAAACGTAAGTTGGTTACTTTCAGTTTTCATTTACAATTTTTCTTCGCCCCAATCTTTTAATTCCTCTTCGTTCCATAATTCTGGAAAGAATATTCTTCGTTGGTATTTTGGGTGCATATATTTTTTCCAGTCGCTTCCTCCAGTTGCTTCACCTGAACCTTGACCACTATCAATGTATTTTTTGGCAGCATTTAAATGACCCATCACCCATTTTATATTGACAGTATAGTCATAATGACGCATGTATTCAATTAATTCATGATTTTTTTGATCAATTTCGGGCAATTGTTTGAATTTTTGCCAAATGTTTATGGTGTTATATTCCTCCATAAACCTTAAAAATTCGGTTTTATATTTCTTTTCAAATTCTAATATAAGATATGATTTTTCACCTGTTTTGAAATCTTTACCAGCAGCTTGCCAATAAAGATGCTCAAAGGCATGAGAAAAGGGAGTATTTCTGTCTATAGTAGAACGAAAACGATAATCAATTAAGTTGATTAAATCTGTTGATGCAAATTCTATAAGTCGGTATTGAGCAGATTGAAAACCAGATGCTGGAGTGAGGGTATTTCTAAATTTCATATATTGTTCAACTTCCATTCCATCGCCCATGATGTCAAAAGAAGTTGTAAGCATATCGAAATAGCGACTAATTCGTCTCATTTTTTCAGAAAAAAATGAAGCATTAGGTAATGATTCATGACAAAGCTGAACTATTTCCCACAAGACCATTTTAAACAATAGTTCATTGACTTGATGGTACATAATAAAAACCATCTCATCATTTAAAACAGTTCTTTGCGTTTGAAGATTCAGTAAAGCATCTGTTTGA
>CAIXNQ010000277.1 GCA_903920835.1 uncultured Bacteroidota bacterium
CAATAAGGGAACTCGTGGCGGCGCTACGGGCATTCGTGGTGACAGTAAGGGAACTCGTGACGGCACTACGGGAATCACTTTTTTTGCTAATAGTGTTCTTTTTAATGAAAATAGTTTTAGAATTTGGTCAAAAAGTTGTCGGTCGTAAAGTTCAAAAATCAAAAATCGTTACTCGACAATCGTTAATCAACTAGTGTGATACTTCCTTTGGTTGATGGTTGTCGGTAGTAAAGTTCAAAAATCAAAAATCGTTACCCGACAATAGTTAATCAAAATTATCCATCGCGGCTCCCTCCCCTTCGGGGAGGGCTGGGGAGGGGAAATAAATCTCGCTAATCCAATAATTCATAATTCATAATTAAAGTAATCCTTGTCCTTCCGACGCAGGAGTAATTGCATAATGCTAATCACTTTACGTTAAATTTATTATTCAACGCTCACATTTAATTATTTTTCATACTTTAGCCTTAAGATTAGGATCTGCTTTTATACTTTACTATTATGAAGAATTTTATTTTAAAATGTATTTGTCTTTTTGTTTTTATTTCTAGTCAAGCGCAAGTGGGCGCACTTGATACTACCTTTGGGGTCAATGGAAATATTAGTACACCCGTTTTTTCAGTTGGTTTTGGTAATATTTTATCTGTTAGACTACCAAATGGTCAATATATTTTATTTGGTTACATACAAAGTTCCCAATCTAAATTCAGTCGATTCAATGCCAACGGCAGTTTGGATTTAACGTTTGGTGTAAACGGGTACGTAGATATTGCTATGGGTATAGGAGCTATGCAATTGCAAACAAACGGTAAATTGATAGCTGTGGGAGGTACAAGTAATGGTGCCACAATAGCACGCTTCAATCCTGACGGCAGCTTAGACACCACATTCGGCACAAACGGCTTGGCGGTTTTTTCGAGTTTGCAAGGATATGGATTTAGCTGTATGTCTATTGCGCCTGATCAGTCCATTATTGCAGGATTTACTACAAATATTGTTTCCAATAGTTGTAATTATACGCTTTGTAAAGTATTAGCAAACGGAAGCATCGACACTAGTTTCGGCACTAATGGGGTGCTGGTTGCCCCCTTTATATATTCAGACGGTACTAACCTTCAGAGTATTTGTCGTTTGAATGTGCAACAAGACGGTAAAATAGTTGTTTCTGTCGATGATCAACATAAATCCACCGCGGGCACTATTAGCGAATTTAATTATTTAGCCCGTTTTTTAGCTAACGGTAGCCTAGACATTACTTATGGAACTAATGGCTATTTCATTGACGCCAATTACAGATCAAATGTAACCGTTCAAACCATTCAACCGGATGACAAAATATTAATAGCTTTGCCTGGCACTGGCGCTGGTGGTCCAATTCAATTATTTAGATATTTGCCTAATGGTAGCCTAGACCCCAGCTTTGGCACCAATGGAAGTACACTCACAACCATTGGCGCTTTAAACCAAGTGTATAACCAATTAAATAACATACTATTACAACCCGATGGCAAAATTGTTTTGGTTGGAAAATGTGGCTCCCCGGAAAAATTTTTAATAGTTCGTTACACTTCTAGCGGTTTGCTCGATACTAGTTTTAACACTACAGGTTATAATTTTTTCCAAAGAGGCAATAATGATTGCACTCCTTATTTTGCTGTGCATTTGCAAGATGATGGCAAATTAGTGGCTATTGGTAATGATGCACTTCATTTTTCTAATAATTATATGACAGTTTTTTCCCGTTTTATTTCTTGTTTGTTGGAGGCAGAGGGGTTTGCTAAAGGGGAGTTCACTGTATCGCCCAACCCCGTACAAAATGTATTG
>CAIXNQ010000278.1 GCA_903920835.1 uncultured Bacteroidota bacterium
TAATATGGATTTGAATATCCCCACCAAGAATTATAGCCCCAATTATTGCCACCATAAATATTTACAGTAACATTGTCAGGATTGCTTCCCCAACTTGAATAATTAGAATTTGAATAGTTTTGATTGTTTGAATCAGTAGTTGATACAGCACCTTGAACAGAACTGTATTTATCAACATCCGTTATAACTTCTGGCTGTTGATTGTCTTGTTGAAGATTGTAAAAATAATCTTTATACTTACTGTTTTCATTGTAATTGTTAGGTCTTTTAGCCTCATTTTCGCCATAAATTCCATCGCTGTAAAAAGAACTATTTTGATAAGAACCACATGATGTAAGCATTAAAGCAAACATTCCGAAATAGAAAAAAATAGCAATTTTGTTCAAGAAATAATCATTAGTTTTCATGTCAATAAATTTTTTATTGTTGGACATCACAAAAATACTTAGTTTTGTCGAACAATTTAGTTAAAATTAGTTAAACAATTAGAACACCAATAAATTTCATGAGCAAAACATTAACGAGTCGAGAAGAAGATTATTCAAAATGGTATAACGAACTAGTTGTCAAAGCAGATTTGGCCGAAAATTCAGGAGTTCGAGGCTGTATGGTTATTAAACCTTATGGTTATGCCATTTGGGAAAAAATGCAGGCTGAATTAGACAGAATGTTCAAAGAAACTGGGCATAGCAATGCTTATTTTCCGTTGTTCGTGCCGAAAAGTATGTTTGAAGCCGAAGAAAAAAATGCCGAAGGTTTTGCAAAAGAGTGTGCCATAGTTACTCATTATAGACTAAAAAACGATCCTGATAATAAAGGAAAACTAATTGTTGATCCAAATGCAAAATTAGAAGAAGAACTAATTGTTCGTCCCACAAGTGAAGCAATTATTTGGTCAACCTATAAAGGTTGGGTACAATCTTACAGAGATTTACCGCTATTAATAAATCAATGGGCGAATGTAGTTCGATGGGAAATGCGAACCCGTTTATTTCTAAGAACAGCAGAGTTTTTATGGCAAGAAGGACATACGGCACATGCTACAAAAAAAGAGGCAGTTGAAGAATCCATTAAAATGATGGATGTTTATGCCGATTTTGCTCAAAATTTTATGGCAATTCCAGTTGTCAAAGGTGTAAAAACAGAGACAGAACGATTTGCAGGTGCCGAAGAAACCTACTGTATTGAAGCATTAATGCAAGACGGAAAAGCGCTTCAAGCAGGAACTTCTCACTTTCTAGGTCAAAATTTCGCAAAAGCATTTGATGTAAAATTTGCCAATCAAGAAGGCAAACAAGAACATGTTTGGGGAACTTCATGGGGCGTTTCAACCCGATTGATGGGTGCATTAGTAATGACACATTCAGATGATAACGGATTGGTTTTGCCTCCAAATTTAGCACCTATTCAAGTTGTAATTGTTCCTATATATAAATCCGAAGAACAACTCGATGCGGTTTCAGAAGTTGCAAAATCATTGATGGAAGACCTTAAAAAATTAAATATTGCTGTAAAATTTGACAATCGAACCACTCAAAAACCTGGTTTTAAGTTTGCAGAATGGGAACTAAAAGGCGTTCCTATTAGAATTGCAATTGGTCCAAAGGATATTGAAAACGGAACGTTTGAAGTCGCAAGAAGAGACAGTCTAACCAAAGAAATTGTTTCTGGTGCAACAATTGTTGGATATACAAAAGACTTATTAAATCAAATTCAAGTAGATTTGTTTGCAAAAGCTTTAAATTATAGAGATACACATATTACAGAGGTAAATAATTTTGAAGAATTCAAAGAAATTTTAGACACAAAAGGCGGATTTGTATCCGCACATTGGGACGGGACAGCAGCAACTGAAGAGAAAATTAAAGAATTAACCAAAGCAACTATTCGTTGCTTGCCATTAAATCGTAAAATTGAAGCCGGAAATTGTGTGCTAACTGGAGCTAAATCGTCTGGAAGAGTGTTGTTTGCAAAGGCATACTAAAAAAAAACAAAAAAAGTTATACTCGCTATTGTTTGAATAAAAAATAATTGTATTTTTGCATCCGCATTTAAGCAAGAGGCCCGTTCGTCTATCGGTTAGGACGCCAGGTTTTCATCCTGGTAAGAGGGGTTCGATTCCCCTACGGGCTACAAAAAATTATTTTATTTAAAAAAATATTAGAAAAAATGGCAAATCATAAGTCAGCTTTAAAAAGAATTAGAAGTAACGAAAAGAAAAGAGTATTAAATAGATACCAACACAAAACTACTCGTAATGCTATCAAAGCAATTAGACTAGCTACTGATAAAGCAGATGCAGCTTCTAAACTTGCTGGTGTGATCTCAATGATTGACCGTTTAGCTAAGAAAAATATCATTCACTATAACAAAGCTTCTAATTTAAAATCTAAATTAACGAAGCACGTTGCAAAATTATAGTAGTATTCATTTGGATACTTACAAAAAAAACTTCCATTAAATGGGAGTTTTTTTGTTTTGATACCTCTCCAAATTTTCAAAATCACTATTCTTAATCTTAAAAAGTATCATTATTGATTATTAAAATGTAAAGTATTGGGCTTTAGATTTTTTTTGTCAAAATA
>CAIXNQ010000279.1 GCA_903920835.1 uncultured Bacteroidota bacterium
ATTTTAGATATAATTTCTTATTTTAAATTGCTGGACAATTATCACGAAAGCTCGGCGGCTTACCGAATTTTAAAACTTCCGTTTTTGGAAATTTCAGAAGCCGACATTGCCACAATGACGCAATTTTCCCACAAAAAAACCAACTCGCTTTTTGAAACAATGAAACAGCTGGCACTGATTCCGCAAATTTCAGAGCATGCAAAAGAAAAAGTTGCGTTTGATTCATTATATTCAATTTTAACATCGGTATCAGAAGTTCCTAAAATGCTTTTTAATATGTTTAAAGGCTTTTTAGGCATAATAAAATCTGCAACTTCCGAAGCTTTTACGTCTGTTCTTGAATATTTTACTAATTTGTGTGCATCTGTTGCAACAAAAATTAATCCTTCAGACGAAAATTGAAAAAATACTCCTGACATAACTGGTCTTAAATCATCATTTCCAGCTGCAAAAATAGTTTTGCTAACAGCTGTTGCCAAAACATCTGCTGGAACCATTGTAGTAGAAGGTTCTTCTAGAGATACTGATTTTGGAAATTCTTCTCCAAGCGCATAAGCAACTGCATATTTCCCAGAATTTGAACTAATTTCAATAGTGCTATTTTCTTCAACAGTAAAAGTTAATGGTTGTTCTGGAAAAGTTTTTAAAATTTCAAGTAATAACTTTGCAGGAACAGCAACGCTTCCGTTGCTTGTTGAGTCTATTTCTAATTTTGCCGACATTGTAGTTTCAAGGTCAGAAGCAGAAACTGTTAAATTTGAATTATCCAATTCAAACAAAAAATTATCTAAAATCGGGAGCGTATTATTGCTGTTAATAACGCTTCCTAAAACTTGTAATTGTTTTAATAAATAGGAACTTGATACTATAAATTTCATATTTCGATAAATTGATTTTTTAAAATAATTTCTTAAAATTAAAGACTACAAATATATCTAAACAAATCAATAATAAAAATATAATTGTTGTAATGTATTTTCAAATTTTTTAAAATCTTTTTATTAAATAGGTTTTAATGGTTGTTTTATATTTTTGATTTAAAAAATCTACAACAATTTATAAGAATTGTGGATATTTTTTAGAAATAATTTTTATTTGATTTCCTCGTGTTTAGTTCTGTTAAAAATCCAAAAGATAATTGGGAACACTAGCAGAGTTAAAATAGTTGCAGTGATTAAGCCACCAATGATTACAATTGCTAGTGGTTTTTGGGATTCAGAACCTATTCCGGTAGAAATTGCTGCAGGCATTAACCCAATTGAAGCCATTAATGCAGTCATTACAACAGCTCGTGTTCTTGCTTTTACGCCAAGAAGAATCGAATCGTTGAGCGATATTTTTTGTTTCAAATTGTTATGAAATTCTGATATTAATATAACTCCGTTTTGTATACAAATTCCAAGCAAAGCAATGAAACCAACACCTGCCGAGATTCCGAAGTTCATTCCCGTAACGTGCAACGCAATAATTCCACCAATAATAGCAAAAGGAACGTTAGCAAGCACTAATAATGAGTCTTTCAGATTTCCGAACATTATAAACAATAAAACGAAAATACCTATTAAACTAATTGGAACTACTTGTCCTAAACGGGCACTTGCACGAACTTGGTTTTCAAACTCACCTGTCCACCCAGTATAATATCCACTTAGGAATGTTAATTTGTTCACTTTGGCTTGAGCTTCGGCAATTGTGCTACCTAAATCTCGATCACGAACAGAGAATTTAACACCAATAAATCGTTTTGTATTGTCACGATAAATGTAGGCAGGACCAGTAATTTTCTTAACATCACAAATTTCTTTTAAAGGAATTTTAGCTCCGCTGATGGTAGGAACTTTTAGTTCTGACATATCTTTTTCGTCTTTTCTGTATTCTTTAGCATAACGCACTCTAACATCAAATTTCTTTTCGTCTTCATATTTTTGAGTAGCAGTTTTTCCTCCAAAAGCAAGTTCCAAAACGGCTTGAGCATCTGCAAGTGTTACGCCATATGCAGCCATTTTTTCTCTATCAAGAATTACGCTAATTTCTGGTTGACCAACATTTCTTAAAATTCCAGCATCTTTAATTCCTGGAATATTTTTGATTTGTTTAAGCACTTTATTTGCCAATTCGTCAAGCTTGTTCAAATCATCTCCATAAATTTTCACAGCATTAGAAGCTTTAAATCCTGCAACCGCTTCGGCAACATTATCGACAACAGGCTGCGAATAATTATAGGTAATTCCTTGATGAACTTTAAGTTTTTTGTCCATTTCTTCGACCAATTGATCGGTTGAAATTTTTCGAGACCATTCTTCTTTGGGTTTCAAATCAACTTGAAATTGAATAAATCCAAAACCATTTGGGTCGGTTCCATCATTGCTTCGTCCAGTTTGTGAAAGTACTTTTTTTACTTCACCAAAACTTTGCAAGTCTTTTCTAATTTCAGCAGCTGTTTTTACACTTTCTGGTAAAGAGGAACTCATCGGTAATTCAGCAGTGACCCAAAGCGCACCTTCATTAAGCTGGGGCAAAAACTCGGTTCCTAAAAACGAAGCTGAAAAAAATACTGCAACTAATATTATCAATGAAGCTGATAGCGCTTTTATTTTATGCTTAAATGTCCAATTGAATCCTTTTTCTACAATTCTGTCCCAGAAATTCACAAACGGATTGTGTTTTTCTTTTACATTTTTGTTCAAAAGTAAATGTGATAAAACAGGAACTAATGTAAGTGTAAAAATTAAAGCACCCATTAATGCAAATCCAAGTGTGTAGGCCAATGGAGAGAACATTTTCCCTTCTACTTTCTGAAAAGAAAATATTGGAAGTAGTGCAGTTATAATGATTAATTTAGAGAAGAAAATGGCCTTACCCATTTCGGTTCCTGTTTTCTTAATCAAACTTCCTTTAGCAAGTTTGTTGAATTTGTCCATACCGACTTTGTGGGCTTTATGGTCGAGAACTACAAATAATCCTTCGACCATGACGACCGCTCCGTCAATGATAATTCCGAAATCGACAGCCCCAAGGCTGAGCAAGTTGGCACTCATCCCCATTAGTTTTAAGCATAAAAATGCAAATAATAAGGATAGTGGAATTATGATAGAAACGGTAAAAGTAGTTCGCCAATCAGCCATGAATAGAAAAACAATGCAGGTCACAAGGATAATTCCTTCCAACAAATTGTGCATTACGGTTTCTGTAGTGTAATTCATTAAATTATCACGATCGTAAAACGTTATAATTTTAATGTCTTTTGGAAGAACTTTGTCATTAAGTTCAGCGATTTTGGCTTTAATCAATGCTAAGGTTTCTTTTGCATTTTCGCCTTTACGCATAACCACAATTCCTTCTACTTCATCATCGCTTTTGCCCAAACCAGTTTGCCCGACACGTGGCATTGCACTTTCATAAACAGTTGCAAGGTTTCTAACTAGAATAGGATTTCCTTTAGCGTCATCAACAATGATGTTCTCGATATCGGTTATTGTTTTTAATAATCCAACGCCACGAACCACAAATGCTTGACCATTTTTTTCGATAATATCTCCACCAACATTCAGGTTTCCAGCATTAACAGCGTTATAAACTTGAAGTGGTGTAATATTGTATTTCGCTAATTTTATTGGATCAACTCCAACTTCATACGTTTTTACTTGACCACCAAAAGCGTTTAAGTCGGCAACGCCTGGTAATGCTCGAAGTTGTCTGTCAATTACCCAATTTTGATACGTTAATAATTCTCTACTGTCGCGTTGATCACTTTTGATGATATATCTAAAAATCTCGCCAGTTGGGCCATAAGGTGGCTGCACTTCGGGTTCTACATCGTCTGGCAAAGAAACATTTTTGAGCAAATTGTTGACTTGTTGTCTTGCAAAAGAATCTTCGACACCATCGTCAAAAATGATTTTAATTACCGACAAACCAAACATGGTAATACTGCGAACGCTGGTTTTTTTCTGCACAGAGTTCATCGCAATTTCTACTGGCGAGGTTACAAATCGTTCTACTTCTTCAGCACTACGTCCGTTCCATTGGGTAATAATGATGATTTGCGTATTTGTTACATCTGGAAACGCATCGATGGGCATGTTTTTGAAGGAAATTACCCCTGCCAACGCCACCATTCCGACCCAGAAAAAAGTAAAAGCTTTATTCTTAATCGAAAATGATATGATATTTTTAATGAATTTGTTCATGATAATTAGTCGTTTAAAGCGTCGTAGATGAACAATTGATTCTTCGTGATAACTTTTTCATTTTGTTTCAAACCACTTGAAATATAGCTTAAATCACCAACTTGTCTAAAAACTTCAACCTGTCTGGTTTCAATGTTGTTTCGGTCTTTAAATATCATTACGAAAGTTTTACTTTTGTCAAAAACGATTGCAGAACTCGGTACAGCTATCATTGATTTATTTTCAGTGTAAGAAATTTTAATACTGGCATTCATGTCGGGTTTTAAAAGAAAATTCTTGTTTTCAAGCATAATTCTAGCATTCATAGCCTTAGTTTCTGGATTAATTATATTGAATATTTTATCGATTTTTCCCGAGAAAACTTTGTCAGGATAACTCAATGTTGTGACTTCTGCTTTTTCACCTATTTTTACTTGATTTATATCACTTTCATTAACATTTGCAATTGCCCAAACCGTGCTAATTTCAGCTATATCAAAAATGTTTTCAGTCCGATCATTTCGCAAAAGCATGTCTTGATTGATACTTTTTTGGATAATAAAACCGCTGATTGGTGCTTTTACTTCGTAGATTGACCCAGGTTTAATATTGTAAATTTTATAAATTTCCTGAACTCTACTAAGTTGTGATTGCGCTTTTTCAGTGATACTTTTTGCCTCGAGAACGTCTCTTTCTG
>CAIXNQ010000280.1 GCA_903920835.1 uncultured Bacteroidota bacterium
AAGAACGACTAACCTCTTTTAGAACTACTTAAAGTCGCTCTTTTAGAGCGACTAATTACTTTCCCTACGAGAAAGTAATAGGAAAAGTTAAAGGGGTTTTAGTCGTTATTAACTTTTTAACAGCATTTACCGTCGATAAAGGCTGCTAACCCCAACTCTTTAATAAATTTATTAAAGATTTGGGGTTAGTTGTTCTATGGGCAACTAAAACAAGTTATACCGTAGATAAATCAATTAAAAAAAATTATTTAAGTGTTTGTGCTTTAGCAATTACTTCTGAAATATTACCTACTAAATAGAATGCTTGTTCTGGTAAATCATCAAGTTCACCAGCTAGAATTTTATTAAAACCATCAATTGATTCAGCTAAAGAAGTATATTTACCAGGAGAACCTGTAAATACTTCAGCAACAAAGAATGGTTGAGATAAGAAACGTTCTACTTTACGAGCACGTGCTACAGTTAAACGGTCATCTTCAGATAATTCATCAAGTCCAAGAATTGCAATAATATCTTGAAGTTCTTTGTAACGTTGAAGTGTACGTTTTACTGTTTGTGCCGTTTTGTAGTGATCATCACCTACAATCCATGGTTGTAACATTGTACTTGTTGAATCAAGAGGGTCTACAGCTGGATAAATTCCTTTTGCAGCTAAATTTCGAGAAAGTACTGTTGTAGCGTCAAGGTGAGCAAATGTTGTTGCTGGCGCAGGGTCAGTTAAGTCATCGGCAGGTACATATACAGCTTGAATTGATGTAATTGAACCATCTTTTGTTGATGTAATACGTTCTTGAAGCGAACCCATTTCTGTACTTAAAGTTGGTTGGTAACCTACGGCAGAAGGCATACGACCTAATAATGCAGAAACTTCTGAACCAGCTTGTACAAAACGGAAAATGTTATCAATAAAAAGAAGAACGTCTTGGTTATTTACATCACGGAAATATTCCGCCATTGTTAAAGCTGTTAATCCAACACGCATACGTGCTCCAGGCGGCTCATTCATTTGTCCGTAAACAAGAGCTACTTTCGATTCCGCCATTTTTTCTGTGTTAATAACTTTTGACTCTTTCATTTCCATGTATAAGTCATTCCCTTCGCGTGTTCGTTCACCTACACCACCAAAAACAGAAACACCACCGTGTGCTTTTGCAATATTATTAATTAGTTCCATAATAAGAACTGTTTTACCTACTCCGGCACCACCGAATAAACCAATTTTTCCGCCACGACGGTATGGAGCTAGTAAGTCAACAACTTTAATTCCCGTTTCAAAAATAGCAAGTTTTGTATCTAGGTCTACAAATAGAGGAGCTAAACGGTGAATTGGTAAAGTTTTATTTACGGTAACAGGACCTAATTCGTCTACTGGTTCACCTAAAACGTTAAAAATACGCCCTAAAGTTTCTTTTCCAACTGGAACACTTAATGGAGCTCCTGTATCAACTACTTTCATTCCACGCATTAAACAATCCGTAGCGCTCATTGAAACCGCACGAATTAAATTATCACCAAGAAGTTGTTGAACTTCAATAGTGATTTTTAAATCTTGACCCGCTTCATTTTTGCCTTCAACAACAAGAGCATTATAAATATTTGGCATATTTCCTGCACTAAATGCTACGTCCATTACTGGTCCAATAATTTGTGTAATTCTTCCTTCGTTTTTTACTTGTGTGTTCATGAGCTTTTTTATAAAATGTTTTATCTTATGATTTTTCAATATTTAATATATTTTGCATAACAAATTAGTTATCAACCGTAGGCGAAAAACTTAAATGAACGCTGAAAATGCGCTTTGGTTTGCGCAACTTAAAATATACTGTTTGTTGTTCTGGTTTAGTTTTTATTGGAAACAAAACAAAAAATGAACGCTTTTAAGCCTCAAGAGTGGGAATAAACGCAAGCATTTACTTTTGGCATTGGTCGCATTTTTATTCGTTTTTGCTCATTGTTAACTGAAATGAACAAAAACATTAGAAATTTAAAACAAATAAATACTAAATCAAAAGAACCATAAAAAATTAAGGTCTGATATTCTGAATTAGTGTTTTAGACACTCAAAATATCAAACAAGGGCGAACCCTAAAATTAATTTGTAAACTTAAAGCGGGAAGCGGGACATAAAAAATCTAGTCCGCGCAACATAGCTAAAAAATTGTTTTTTCCTTTTATTATTTTTGCCGCAGGTGGGCTTTATGCAATCAATTTAGGGGGTGAAAATACAAGACAGTCTAAACTTTTTAATCATGAATATTAGATTATTAATCTAAAAATCAAAGTGGAACGTTTTGCTACCTTGTAAATAAACCGTTCGAGAAAAAAGGCTTATTCGTTTTTTTCATTTTTTGTCGAAGGTGGGTTTACTTTTTCCGCTTTGCTGTTTGATTTTTCCGCAAAGCGGAAAAATCATCTAGCCATCCACCAACCAAACCAACTAAAATGCTAAAAATGGTTTTCAATCAATCGAAAATAAAATTTTATTATTTTGTTCTG
>CAIXNQ010000281.1 GCA_903920835.1 uncultured Bacteroidota bacterium
CTTTAATATTTAAAAAGAGAAAAAATTTTTTAATGCTTTTGATAAAATTAAACACTACCTTTACGAGGAGTTGTTCTATCACCAATTTTTCTAAATGCACCAAATTCTACTTGTTCTGTAACTTCTGGTCCAATTCCAGTGAAAACATCTCTGAAGATTGTTCTTGCTCCATGCCATAAATGACCAAAGAAGAATAATAAAGCAATGTTTGCATGACCAAATGTATACCAACCACGTGGGCTACTTCTGAAAACACCATCAGATTCTAAACTAGTTCTATCAAATTCAAAAACTTCTCCTAATTGAGCTTTTCTAGCAAATTTTTTAACAGTTGGAGCATCTTTAAATGTTTGTCCATTTAATTTTCCACCATAGAAACTTACTGTTACACCTACTTGTTCAATACTATATTTAGATTCAGCTCTTCGGAATGGAATATCCGCACGAATAATACCATCTTTATCTACTAAAATTACTGGGAATGTTTCAAAGAATGCTGGCATTCTACGAACCGTTAATTCACGACCTTCACGATCTCTGAAAGTTGGATGTCCTAACCATGCTTCAGCGATACCATCTCCTTTATTCATTGGTCCTGAACGGAATAAACCACCTTTAGCTGGATTGTTCCCAATATAATCATAAAAAGCTAATTTATCTGGAATTTGAGACCATGCTTCTGTTTCAGAAATACCTTGACTTGTTGAAACTTCAACTCTTCTTTCAATTTCTTGTTGGAAGTAACCACTATCCCATTGGTAACGAGTTGGACCAAATAATTCAATAGGTGTTGTAGCTGAACCATACCACATTGTCCCTGCTGTAATAAAAGCAGCAAAAAATACAGCAGAAATACTACTAGATAACACTGTTTCAATATTACCCATACGTAATGCTCTGTATAAACGTTGTGGTGGACGTACTGATAAATGGAAGATACCAGCTAAAATTCCTACTGTTCCGGCAGCAATATGATGTGCTGCAATTCCACCAGGATTGAATGGGTTAAATCCTTCTGGACCCCAAGAAGGTGCAACTGGTTGAACATGTCCTGTTAATCCAAATGCATCTGATACCCAAATACCAGGACCAAATAAACCTGTTACATGGAAAGCTCCAAATCCGAAACAAAGGAAACCAGATAATAATAAGTGAATACCAAAGATTTTTGGTAAATCTAAAGCAGGTTCACCTGTACGTGGATCTTGGAATAAATCTAAATCCCAATATACCCAATGCCAAATTGCTGCTAAGAATAAAAGACCAGAAAGAATGATATGAGTTAACGCAACTCCTTCAAAACTCCAAATACCTGGTGATGTAGAACTCTCACCTGTAATTGTCCATCCTCCCCAAGATTCTGTAATTCCTAAACGTGCCATAAATGGAAGTACAAATGTTCCTTGACGCCACATAGGATTTAAAACTGGATCTGATGGGTCAAAAATAGCTAATTCATAAAGAGCCATCGAACCTGCCCATCCTGAAACTAATGATGTATGCATTAAATGAACTGCGATTAATCTTCCAGGGTCATTTAATACTACTGTATGAACACGATACCAAGGTAAAGCCATGTTTACAATTTATATATAAAATCAAATAAATTATTCCTTTCTTAA
>CAIXNQ010000282.1 GCA_903920835.1 uncultured Bacteroidota bacterium
GCCTGGACTTATTCTCGAAATTTGCATTTCAGAAGGTCAAACAGTGCAAACCAATGAGCCTATTTTTATTCTCGAAGCTATGAAAATGGAAAACACACTGCTGTCGCCGAGAGAAGGGGTAATAAAATCTATAAAAGTAGCTCAAGGAAATGCCGTTGACAAAGGACAACTTCTAATTGAATTTGAATAAAATGAAAGAAATTAAAAAAATTCTTGTAGCAAATAGAGGCGAAATTGCCATTAGAGTAATGAAAACTGCTCGAAAAATGGGCATTAAAACCGTTGCAGTTTATTCTGTTGCCGATCGAAATGCGCTTCATGTAAAATATGCCGACCAAGCCGTTTGTATTGGAGAAGCTCCCTCAAGTCAATCCTATCTTCGTGGGGATAAAATCATTGAAGTATGCTTAGAACTGGGCGTTGATGCCGTTCATCCAGGTTATGGATTCTTGAGTGAAAATGCAAATTTTGCGGAGGCTTGCGAAAAAAACAATATTATTTTTATTGGTCCCAAATCAAAAGCGATTGAAATGATGGGTAGCAAACTCGCTGCCAAAGAAGCCGTGATGCACTACAACATTCCGATGGTGCCTGGAATCGACCACGCAATTGACAATATTGAAGAAGCCAAAAAATCGGCAGAGCAAATCGGATTTCCTATTCTGATTAAAGCATCAGCAGGTGGTGGCGGAAAAGGAATGCGTGTTGTTGAAAAAACCGAAGATTTTGTTTCTCAAATGGATCGTGCCATTAGCGAAGCTACCTCAGCTTTCGGAGATGGTTCTGTGTTTATCGAGAAATATGTTACTAAACCCCGACACATAGAAATTCAGATTATGGCAGACGGCTTCGGAAATGTTCTGTACTTATTTGAACGAGAATGTAGCATTCAGCGGCGTCATCAAAAAGTTGTTGAAGAAGCACCATCTTGTATATTGACTCCCGAAAAACGCCAACAGATGGGCGAAGCTGCGGTTAAAGTTGCTCGTGCTTGCGACTATATCGGTGCAGGAACGGTTGAATTTCTTTTAGACGACCAACTCAATTTCTATTTCTTAGAAATGAATACAAGACTTCAAGTAGAACACCCGGTTACTGAAATGATTTCTGGACTTGACCTTGTTGAACTTCAAATTAGAGTAGCAAGAGGGGAAGCGTTAACGATGAAACAAGAAGAACTCTCTATCAAAGGGCACGCAATGGAACTTAGAGTTTATGCCGAAGATCCACTGAACGACTTTTTGCCAAACGTTGGTTTTTTAAACAAATATATTCTTCCCGAAGGCGATGGCATTCGTGTTGATAACGGTATTGAAGAAGGCATGGATGTTCCGATTTATTACGACCCAATGCTTTCAAAATTGATTACTTATGGCCAAACCAGAGCCGAAGCTATCGCTTTAATGAGTAAAGCCATCGATAATTATATAGTTGAAGGAGTTGCAACAACTTTGCCGTTTGGAAAATTTGTTATGGAACACGAATCGTTTCGTTCAGGCGATTTTGACACTGGATTTGTAAAGAATTATTATGATTCAAATCTCTTGAAAGCATCAATGAATATCGAAGCAGAAATAGCAGCATTTATTGCATTTTCAATTCATAGTGAGGAGAAAAAAGTATTAAGATTGCCGATTGAGTAATAAAGAAAATAGAAGAAAGAAGATAGAAGAAAGAAGATAGAAGAAAGAAGATAGAAGAAAGAAATTAATAATTAACGAAATATCTTTTCTCGTGCCTCTTTTCTCTATTATCTAAAAATAAATACAATGGAAGACAAAATCAATATATTAAATAGTAAAATAGCTCAGGCGAAACTAGGTGGTGGCGAAAAAAGAGTAGCTGCACATCATGCCAAAAAGAAATTAACTGCCAGAGAACGCATCGAATATTTGCTTGACGAAGGTTCGTTTGAAGAAATTGGAATGCTAGTAACCCACAGAACCACCGATTTCGGAATGGAAAAGGAAGTTTATTATGGCGATGGTGTTGTTACAGGTTATGGAACGATTAACGACCGATTGGTCTATATTTTCGCACAAGATTTTACAGTTTTTGGTGGCTCTCTTTCTGAAACCCATGCCGAAAAAATCTGTAATGTGATGGATATGGCATTGCGCAATGGCGCACCAATGATAGGACTTAACGATTCGGGCGGGGCTCGAATTCAAGAAGGTGTTCGGTCACTGGGTGGCTATGCTGATATATTTTATAGAAATGTACAATCTAGTGGTGTCATTCCGCAAATCTCTGCCATAATGGGACCTTGTGCTGGCGGGGCTGTCTATTCGCCTGCCATGACCGACTTCACGATGATGGTCGAAGGGAACAGTTATATGTTTGTTACAGGTCCCAACGTAGTGAAAACGGTAACCAACGAAACGGTTACATCTGAAGAACTTGGTGGCGCAAGCACACATTCTACTAAAAGTGGGGTGGCACATATCACGTCGGCAAATGGCGTAGAATGTCTTGAAGATATTAAAAAACTATTGAGCTATTTGCCTCAAAACAATAAAGAAATAACTCCAAAATTAGCTTATCAATTATCAGACGAAATTAGACCTCAACTGAATAATATTGTTCCCGAGAATTCAAATAAACCTTACGACATGCACGAGGTTATTGGAGGTATTATTGATGAGGATTCTTTTTTTGAAATTCATAAAGATTTTGCAGAGAATATCATTGTAGGATTTGCAAGACTTGGCGGACGTAGC
>CAIXNQ010000283.1 GCA_903920835.1 uncultured Bacteroidota bacterium
GAGCAATTTAGTGCCCGGGTGGGTGAACATATAGCCATAAAGCAAGCGAAGATTAGCAAACTTTTGCCATTCGTCGCCCGGCATTTTGTTAATTAATGACCCTTTGCCATGAACCACTTCGTCGTGGGATAAAGGCAGCATAAAATTTTCAGTAAAGGCGTAAGTTGTACTGAAAGTGATGTCGTTTTGGTGGTATTTTCGATAAAAAGTTTCTTTTTGAAAGTAATTTAAGGTGTCGTGCATCCAGCCCATCATCCATTTCATTCCGAAACCGAGCCCACCATCAAAGACGGGTTTAGAAACCATTGGGAAAGCGGTACTTTCTTCGGCAATGGTTTGGATTCCGTCAAAACGGGTGTAGAGTTCTTCGTTTAATTCTTTGAGGAAACTGATGGTTTCGAGGTTTTCTCGACCGCCATAAATGTTAGGTTCCCACTCGCCGTCGTTTCTGGAATAATCAAGATAGAGCATTGAGGCAACGGCATCTACACGAAGTCCATCGGCATGATAGTTTTGAAGCCAAAAGGCAGCATTGCTAATCAAGAAGGCACGAACTTCATTGCGACCATAGTTAAAGATGAGGCTTTTCCAGTCTTGGTGATAGCCTTTGCGAATGTCGGGATGTTCATAGAGATGAGAGCCATCAAAATAGCCCAAACCGTGACCATCGCTAGGGAAATGCGAAGGCACCCAGTCGAGAATGACCCCAATATTGGCTTGATGCAGCTTGTCAACCAGCACCATGAAGTCTTGAGGTTTGCCAAATCGAGAAGTGGGGGCGAAGTAGCCCACCAATTGATAGCCCCACGAAGGGTCGTAGGGATATTCCATTATCGGCATGAACTCAACGTGAGTGAAACCTGTTTCTTGAAGGTAGCTCACGAGTTCATCGGCAAGTTCGAGATAAGTAAGTGAGCGGTTTTCTTCGATTTTTTTGCGCCAAGAACCCAGATGTACTTCATAGACCGAATAAGGTTTATCGAGATTGTTGAAATCTTTGCGAGATTCCATCCAGTTGTTGTCTTTCCATTTGTAATCAAGGTCCCAAACTATAGAAGCGGTCTTTGGGGGTTTTTCACAAAAGAGGGCAAAGGGGTCTGCCTTCTCTGTTTGTATATTATTATGATGCGCCGTGATGAAATATTTATAGAGTGCGCCTTTTTGAACCTCTGGAATGAATCCTTCCCAGATGCCGGAGTTGTCCCAACGAACGTTGAGGGGGTGTTCCTTAATCTGCCAATGGTTAAAGTCGGCAATGACAGCAACATTTTTGGCAGCGGGTGCCCAAACAGCAAAGTACACGCCTTTAATTCCGTTGACTTCGACAAGATGTGCGCCTAATTTTTCGTAAAGACGGTAGTGTTTTCCTGCTTTGAAGAGACTGATGTCGAAATCAGAAAAGAGCGAGAAGGGTTGTACTGGGTTCATTTCTTTTTTAGGGATTAACTGTTAAATATAGCCCCCGCAGTGGGCGGGGGCTTTTTAGATTAGACTATTTTAGGAAGGTTGATTGTTGTTATCGACGTTCTTTTTGGCAGAACGCATCGATTGAATGATGTTATTAATGACATATTGCTCGGCATAAGGAGCGTTTTTTAACACTTTTCGAGCTCTATCGCTAATCAGCACTACATCGGCATAGAGGTCTTTATAGTTAATGCCGCCGGTGTTGGTCACCACTTTGCCATCATCCATTAATAACTTTTGTTGTTTGTTCTTCTCGTTCAAACTTTCGATATGAACTGCGAGTTGATTCGGAAAATCGGGTGCCATTCCTTCAGCTTCAACGCTGGCTTGGTTGGCAACGATTAATTGACGAACCCCTTCGAGCTTGTTGGTTGCGCCCTCAATGTTATGTGCCCGAAGGTCGTGAATACTTTCTTTGACCAACGTATTGTCAAGGCTGGCATCGCCCAGATAGTCGGCAATAAAGATTAATTCTTCTACCAATTCGCTAGCTTCGTTATACAAACTAGCTGTTGTGGCTTTTTGGGCAGCGGTGACAGTTACCTTTTTTTCTTGAGTTTCAACCAGGTGAATTTTATCGGCAAACGCATCTTTAAAAGCGTTGTTCAATTTGGGGTATTTTTGATTTATTTTGACAAAATCACGGTCAAAATGATCTTTTATAACTTTAGCTAGAGGCACATATTCCTCTATTCTAATAGAAAATCCATGCTGTGGCATAATAATTTAATTTAATTGTTTAATTTTTATTTAGTAATTGATTTTTTTAAGCAAGAAGCTGACTTGTTTTTTCTTGCTTACAACATTTTAATTGTTCCAAACGGATAAAGTTTAATTCCTTAAGCCGTTTTTGGAATTCCTTAAGCTAAAAATGCTGTTTCATAAGCAGTTTTAGAGTTCGAAAAGACGAAAATGCTATTCCTTAAGCCTTTTTTAGAGCTCCTTAAGCCGAAAATGTAATTTCATAAGCGTTTTTTAGAGTTCCTTAAGCCGAAAATGCTATTCCTTAAGCCGTTTTTAGAGTTCCTTAAGCCAAAAATGTAATTCCTTAAGTGGTTTTTAGAACTCCATAAGCCGAAAATGCTGTTCTTTAAGCAATTTTCTGCACTAGATTTTGATTTTTGCTTTTATCATAGGCATTCAATTAAAATTAAAACTCAATTTTATTAATTCACAAGTTTATTTTTTTGATTAATTAATTAATTATTACAATAAAATTAGTCGATTTGATGCTTTTAATTGTCAAAATCATTTAACAATTTTTTAAAGTATAAAAATAGTAAAAAAATATTAATATCGTAATTTGCGGCATATTTTTTTTAGATGACCAAAAGCCCACTCGAAATTCCTAAATCACTGCAAATTCCGAAGGCAATAGTACTTCTGGCGCAATTTTTAGAATTGATTTCTACAAAATTAGCCACTCGATTTGCCGCAAGATTGTTTACAACGCCCATCAAACACAAAATTCCGAAGCGAGAATTATTAATGGACAAGGAATCGGTTCAAACCAAGATTCATGTAACGAGCATTAACAAATCGGTAGTAGTCTATAAATATGGAACGGGGCAACGGAGGATTTTATTAGTCCACGGCTGGTCTGGACGCGGCACACAGTTGTGTAAAATTGCCGCTGAATTAGTGAAAAAAGACTTTGAAATTATCAGTTTTGACGCTCCCGCCCACGGAAAGTCAAAAGGAAGCCAGACCATAATGCTCGAATTTATTGCAACTATCCACCAAATTGCGGAAATTTATGGTCCGTTTGAGGCAGCAGTAGGGCACTCGTTGGGCGGAATGTCGCTCTTGGCAGCAGTTGACCGTGGGTTGAAAATAAACAAGCTCGTGACTATTGGAGCAGCCGACAAAGTGTCGGATATTATGATTGATTTTGTGAAAAAACTAAAGCTGAAGCCCATACAGAGCGAACTATTGCGGGAACTTTTTGAAGCAACTTATAAAGAAACGATGGAATCGTTGTCGGGAAGTGTCTCGGCAAAGGGAGTAACGATTCCGGTGTTGGTAATTCACGACCAAGATGATGCAGAAGTGTCCGTGGGTTGTGCAGTTCAAATCGAAATGACATTATCAAACGGACAATTAATGATAACTCAAGGACTGGGACACAGAAAAATCTTGGGAGATAGGGGAGTGGTAGCAGCCGTTTCGAGATTTATTGTAGCTTCGTTGAAATGATTATAACCTTGATAATATTATAAAAATCAAAGCCACAGATTAAACAGATTAACACAGATTTTTAAATTAAAATCCATTTAATCCTATTAATTTGAGGCAAAAAAATATGAAAATAATTTGTGGTTTAGCTATGAGCCATTAAAAACAAAGAGCGCAACTAATACAAGTTGCGCTCTCTGTTTGTTTTTAGTTGTCTATTTTGGGGCAATTAATGTGCGCCTTCGGTTTCAATTTCGTCCACGTTAATGTTTTGTTTGCTAAGTATTCTTTTTACTAAAAAAGCAAAAAGTGTTAAGTAGCAAAAGCAAATAACAGACACAAAATAGGCTTGATGAATGCCCACAATATCGGATAATTTTCCTTGAATTGGCGGAATGATGCCACCACCGAGAATCATCATAATTAAAAATGCCGAACCTTGAGAAGTATATTTTCCGAGTCCGATGACAGACAAACTGAATATGGCGGGCCACATGATGCTACAAGCCAACCCCCCAGCAAGGAAAGCATAAATTGCAATTGTTCCAGCCGAAAACAACCCGACCAACATGGCAATGATTCCGAAGCTACCGAAAATCATTAAAGTTCGAGCCGGCTTGTCTTTGCTTAAAAAGAACGCCCCAATTTGTATCATGACACAGAACACATAATAATAGAGCGGCTTCATGTCTTTTCCAGAAAGGATGTTGACCCCAAGAATAATTGCAAAAGCTACTAATGGAATGATGATTAATGCAATTGTTTTTTTGCTTCCTTGAAGATTAAAGACGGTAATTGCTCCAGCCCATCGTCCGATCATTAAGCCACCCCAATACATTGAAATGTAAGGCGCAATTTCAGAAGATTTAATGCTTCCGAACTCAGGCAAACCCAGTAAACTACCGAGGTTACTACCGATGGATACTTCTACACCCACATAAGTAAAGATGGCAAGCATGCCCAACACCAACTGCGGATATTGCATTGCGCCCCAACCTTCGGGTTTCTTTTGGGCAGAAGTATAGGAGAATAAGATGCCTCCAACCACCACAGCCAACGCCCCGAATAACCAATAGAGCCTGTATTTTTCTAAGCTTTCCATTTGAAGAATAGAAAAAGTCGTGGTGTCTATTTGATAGGTTTTGAAAATTGGCACGAAGCAAGCTGCCAATAATAGGGTCATAATGACCAATGTTCGAAGTGCTTTGTTGGCTTTTTCAATCGGCTCGTCTGAAATGCCGCTGGGCACTTTCTTTGAGAAAAAGAACAACGATGCTGCCGCGATAAACAACAGCCCAACTCCGACATAAAGGAACACCACCTTGTTGAGCTCTAAACTTTTTATTTGCTCCTCCGACACTGATGCGGCAGTCCCGAACAATGCTAGAGCAACAACTATCGGTCCTATGGTGGTACCGAAAGAGTTAATTCCGCCACCCAGATTGACACGACTGGCACCTGTTTTTGGGTCGCCCAGCAAGATAGCAAATGGGTTGGCAGCCGTTTGTTGCAAAGAAAACCCCAGTGCAACTATGAACAAACCGACCAACATTCCGTAATAAATATTAGATTTTACAGCAACAATCATTGCGCCTGCACCAAGCGCAGAGAATAAGAGACCGTAAACAATGCTTTTTTTGTAGCCCCATTTGCCAACAATGTCTTTACCGCTGAGGTTTCCCATGGCAAAAAGCAAAAGTGCTCCTATATAATAAGCCGTATAAAAAGCAAAATCGACCAATTGAGATTGAAACTGGTCGAGTGAAAAGTAACTTTTGCAAAATGGAATAAAAATACTGTTACCTGCGGCGATAAATCCCCAAAAGAAAAAGACGGTAATTAAAGTATAAAGCGCAGGGTAATTGGTTTTAATTTGGTTGGAATGCATAGTTAAATAAAGTTGTTAAAATTGATATTAATAGATTTTGATATTGAAATGATTGGGTCAAACTTACTTTAATTTTTTTAAAATCTTAATGATTTGGAATAATTTATCAGTTTTCATTGCCGAAATTGAATAAGAAGACTTGAATTTATTTATCTAAGAATTAGAAAATATAACTTCACTTTCAATTATATAGCAATCAAATTTAATTTTATGAACTACAAATATTGAAATCTAAATTCAAATTATAAAAATAAGATTGCATGAGATTTTGTTCAAAAAAGCCATTCAATGTTTAATATTGATAGGCTTTTATTTCATAAATTTGAAAACTTAAAATTTAAAGTCAATACAATTTAAGTTTTGATGTTAAAATGATTCAAAAATGAATTTTATAAAAACCACAGAACAACCTTCGTTTTATAATGATTTAGAACAGATGTCAACTTCAGATTTGTTGAAAAACATCAACAACGAAGACAAAACAGTTCCGCTAGCTGTAGAAAAATCATTGCCACAAATAGAAAATTTGGTCAACGAAATTGTTGTTAGAATGCAACTTGGCGGTCGTCTTTTTTACATCGGAGCTGGCACTTCGGGAAGGTTAGGAATCGTTGATGCTTCTGAATGTCCACCTACTTTTGGCGTTCCTTTTGATTTAGTAAACGGCATTATTGCAGGTGGCGATACCGCCATTAGACGTGCAGTCGAAAACGCAGAAGACAACACTACCCAAGCTTGGATAGATTTGCAACAAAACGGCATTTCAACAAACGATATCGTAATTGGAATTGCGGCTTCTGGAACGACGCCTTATGTAATTTCGGGTTTAGAACAATGTAATCAAAACAACATTTTAACGGGTTGCATTACTTGTAATGAAAATAGTCCGCTGGCAAGAACTGCTACTCTTCCAATTGTGGTGGTTGTTGGTCCAGAATTTGTAACAGGAAGTTCCCGAATGAAAGCCGGAACAGCCCAAAAGCTTGTCTTGAATATGATTTCTACTGCAACAATGATAAAGCTTGGTAAGGTTAAAGGCAATAAAATGGTCGATATGCAACTCAGCAACGACAAACTCGTTGACCGAGGTACAAAAATGATTGTCGAAGAAATTTCAATTTCATATCAGGAAGCAGCTAATTTATTAGAAAAATATGGCAGCGTCCGCAAAGCGGTTGAGGCATTTAACATAATTTCAAAAACGAAATAAATGGCTACAAATAAAAACTTGTTTTTCAAATCAATTCGATATTTTTCTGGTTCACTTCCGTTACTTTTTATTGGGCCAGTGATATTAAATAGTGCTTTCAAAAATCAGCATCATCCTTATTATTTCATTGTTTTAGGGTTTGGAATATTCATTTGCTTGCTCGCTGTTTTCCTTGCTTTTTGGGGATTAAGAATTATGATGAAAGCCTTATTTAACGACTAATGGAAGAGCTAATTTATGTTCACAAAACATTTGAAAAGCTCATTCAAATTGAAAAAACAATCAATCATCGAGAGTTTGATGGCTGTGTTTTTCAAAACTGCGACTTCTCTAGCAGTAATTTTTCAATGAATACGTTTATAGATTGCGAATTTTCTAACTGTAATTTGTCTCTAATTAATCTAAAAAGCAGCAGTCTCAAAGGAGTTGTTTTTAAAAATTGTAAACTTTTAGGCATTGAATTCAATCATTGCGATGATTTTTTATTTGAAGTAATTTTCTATGACTGCACACTTGATTTTGCATCATTTGCCTCAAAAAAAATGACAAAAACATTGTTTAGCAATTGCTCATTAAAAGAAGTTTCGTTTTTGAATGCCAATTTATTTCAATCGAATTTTGACAAATGCAATCTCGAAGGAACACTATTTAATGATACTGATTTGAGAGAAGTTAGTTTCGCAACTGCTTATAATTTTTCAATAGATCCAGAGTTCAATAAAATTAAAAAAGCAAGATTTGCTTCGGAAGCAATTGCGGGACTTTTAACCAAATATGACATTAAAATTGTTTAAAAAAGAAATGAAAATCAATAACAGAATCTTTTATTTATTTATGTTTTCAATATTATTGGCTTCCTGTTATGATGTTGAACACAATTGTGCTCAATTCAAAACTGGAACTTTTCGATTTGAAAATAAAATTAATGGTGTTAAAAAAATCACTGTTTTTAAACGAACCGAATCGTTAGAAATTGAAACTTACAAAGGAAAAACAGACACTTCAACTGTTCGTTGGATTAATGATTGTGAGTATGTTTTGCGAAAATTACACCCAAAAAATCGTCAAGAAGAAAAAGCACTCGACATTAGGATTTTATCGACTTCAAAAGAAGGTTATGTTTTTGAATACGGTCTCGTTGGCAGTGAAAAAAAACAGAAAGGAACTGTTACTAAAATTAAATAAAATATGGAAATATTTTTAAACCTCAACACCTGGATTGCCCTCATTACGCTTACATTTTTAGAGATTGTTCTCGGAATTGATAATATTATTTTTATTTCCATTGCTGCTGATAAATTACCAGCGTCACTTCGACAAAAAGCTACTAATATCGGCTTGGTGCTTGCAATGTTGATTCGAGTTGGTTTACTATTTATGTTATCAATTCTAACTGCTTTAAACCATCCATTTTTATTAATTAATCAATCTTGGATTTCTGCTGGTATTAGCGGACAAGCATTGATTTTATTTGGCGGAGGTATTTTTTTACTTTATAAAAGCACCAAAGAAATTCACGAAAAAGTAGAAGACAAACACCATGACGAACATGAAATAAAAGCGAATCGTTCAGCTTCATTGACTGGTGCAGTTTTGCAAATTGCCATGATTAACTTGGTATTTTCTTTTGATAGCATTTTAACAGCAATCGGAATGACCAATGGAATTTCAGATCGTCCGCAAGATGCCACTTTAGTTATGATTGTTGCCGTAGTGGTTTCGATGCTGATAATGATGCTTTTTGCAAAACCTGTTGGTAATTTTGTTAACCAACATCCTACAATTCAAATGTTGGGATTGACGTTTCTTATCTTAATCGGTTTTATGCTAATCACAGAATCTGCTCATATTTCAGACCTTTCTGTCCTTGGAAATAAAGTAGGAACAGTGCCAAAAGCCTATCTTTATTTTGCCATTTCGTTCTCATTGATGGTTGAATTTCTTAATATGAAGGTTCGTAAAAAAGAAAAAAAATAATATGAAAAAAAGCTATTTCAATTCGGAAGATTTAATCAAACTAGAGAAACAAAATCGAACCCATTTAATTAATAGTTTGGGCGGTTTTAAAAGTGTTGTGTTGGTTGGCACTCAAAATAATAATAATCAAACCAATCTTGCCATTTTCAGTTCTTTGGTTCATATCGGCGCAAATCCACCTTTAATTGGATTGATATTTAGACCTAGTCCACCTGAGCGTGACACTTTAAAGAACATTCTTGAAACTGGTTTTTATACGATTAATCATATTAACGAAACTATTTATCGTCAAGCGCATCAATCTTCGGCGCGATATGATGAGGCTATTTCAGAATTTGACGAAACAGGACTAACAACCGAATATAAAAATGATTTCAAAGCGCCTTTTGTTCTTGAAAGCAATGTTCAGTTAGGTATCGAATTTAGAGACAAAATCGAAATTAACATTAATAGAACCACCATGATTATTGGAGAAATAGTTAATGTTTATGTGCCAGAAATCTGTCTAAATGAAGATGGTTTTATAAATATTGAAAAAGCAAATACACTCACTTGTTCAGGACTCGACAGCTATCATAAAACCATTCAGATTGACCGATTGAGTTATGCAAAACCAAATATTGAAGTTAGTTCAATTCTATAAAAATTAATCAGGGCGCAAGTCGCTCAATTTTCCAGCCATAATCATCTTGAAGCGAGTATCTAATTCGGTCGTGAAGTCGGTTGGGTCTTCCTTGCCAAAACTCTACTGATATAGGTCGAACTAAGAAACCACCCCAAAATTCGGGACGAGAAATAGCTTTATTTTTAAATTCTTTTTCAAGTTCGCTTAGCTTTGATTCTAAAAAAGTGCGGTCTGGAATTACTTCGCTTTGGTTTGAAACTATTGCGCCAAGTTTACTACCATCAGGTCTTGATGCAAAATAATTATCAGAAATATTTGGAGCTGTTTTTTCGGCTTGACCTTTAATTATCACTTGCCGCTCCATTGATGCCCAAAAAAATGAAAGACATACATTTGGATTGTTTAAAATTGCTTTTCCTTTTTCGGAATTGTAGTTGGTATAAAAAACAAAACCTTCTTCGTTAAATTTTTTCAGCAAAACCACTCTAGATTTCGGAAAACCGTCCAGACCAATTGTAGAAACGGTCATGGCATTGACCTCATCTTGACCTCCAAAATCTTCAACTTCATGAAACCAACGATGGAATAAATTAATTGGGTCTTCTGGAATTGTAGTTTCTAATAGTGCTGCTTTTTCGTAAGATTTTCTATAATTGCTTAAATCGCTCATGTCTTCAATAGTTTTGAGTGCTAATTTAGGATATTATTTTTAATTGATAGATTTTAGAATTTGAAAACTAAAAATAGTTGCTAATGATTTGATATATTTGAAACTTTAAACAGTAACAATCTAAAGAAATTAAACATGAAGCTGGTTTTTGCCTCAAATAATGTAAACAAAATAAAGGAAATTCAGCAGCTGGTTCCATCAACTTTTGAAATTATCAGTTTGCAAGACATTGGTTGTTTTGAAGATATTCCAGAAACTGCCGACACTATTGAAGGTAATGCTATTTTGAAAGCAAATTATGTAACCGAAAAATATGGCTACGATGTTTTTTCTGACGATTCGGGACTGGAAGTTGAAATTTTAAATGGTGCACCAGGAGTTTTCTCTACGAGATATGCTGGCGAACCAAAAAATGATGACAAAAATATTGACAAATTGCTGCAGGATTTAAAAGATAAATCAAACAGAAAAGCCAATTTTAAAACAGTCATTTGTTTAAATATAAACGGCAAACAACTATTGTTTACAGGCATTATTAACGGAACAATAATCGAAGAAAGGATTGGGAATAATGGTTTTGGATATGATCCAATATTTGTTGCTGATGGTTATTCAAAAACCTTTGCGGAGCTTTCAATTGACGAGAAATCAAAAATTAGTCATCGAGGTCAAGCCGTAAAAAAGCTTGTAGAATATTTGAAATCTAAAAAAATAAATTGAATTTATTCTATCAATAAATTACGAATCAATTAAAAACACGAAGCACTGAACCATTTTGTTCTACTCCATAAGCTTTTAGAGGATAGGTCATTCCAGCACTCAAACCTGTGTATAAACTATAGGCTTTGCTGTCGCATGGACAAACAGCGTTCATTCCACTTAGGGTCATTGTAGAACAGGCCCCAAGATTTTGGTTGGGACAAGCCATGTCAAATGCAGTAAATCCGCTTCCGGTATTGAAAACAAAAACACCACGAACACCAACGCCTTGCGTAGTTATTTTAACACCGTTGCCTGCATAACTAAGATTGGAATAGGAAGGTAAACTCAAATCAACATTTACTGAAAAAGAATAATTTGGAAGAAATGGATTGTTATTTGTAGTGCCACTTTTAGAGCAAGAATCGAACAAAACAAACAAACAAAAAAGTGATAAATATTTTTTCATAAAAGTAAATTTAGATTTTTAAATCAGCCAACAAATTTAATTTATTTAACGTTGAAACCAATATGAACATTATAATTAGTTGTTAAAAAATAAATTAATATATTTGCGCAAAGAAATCCCGTCGAGATGGGATTTTTTCTATTTTATAAAAACGACTAAACGATGACAAAAGTATCTTATTATACTGCCGAAGGACTTAAAAAACTTAGAGAAGAATTAGATTATCTAAAAAATGTGATGCGACCAAAAGCTTCTCAAGATATTGCAGATGCTCGAGACAAAGGTGATTTGTCTGAAAATGCAGAATATGATGCTGCTAAAGAAGCACAAGGTTTGCTCGAAATGCGAATTTCAAAGCTAGAAGAAGTTCATGCCAACGCTAGACTTATTGATGAATCTCAATTAGACACTTCAAAAGCATTGGTGCTTTCTAAAGTCAAAATCAAAAACCAAACCAACGGAATGGAAATGGTTTATACTCTAGTTGCAGAAAGTGAAGCGGATATTAAAACAGGAAAAATATCAGTAACCTCTCCGATTGGTAAAGGTTTACTCGGAAAATCTGTGGGTGAAATTGCCGAAATTACGGTTCCAAATGGGGTTTTGAAATTTGAAATTATTGAGATTTCGAGATAATAAATTTTAGCTTATGAGTTCCATTTTTACCAAAATAGTTAACGGCGAAATTCCTTGTTATAAAATTGCAGAAACCGAAGATTTTTTGGCATTTTTAGACGTTAATCCAAATGCCGAAGGGCACACTTTATGTATTCCAAAGCAAGAAATTGACAAATTATTTGATCTTGAAAACGATTTGTATTTAGGATTAATGCAATTTTCAAGAAAAATCGCTATTGCAATCGAAAAAGCAATTCCTTGCAAACGTGTCGGAATGTCGGTTATAGGGTTAGAAGTTCCTCACGCTCATATTCATTTAATTCCTTTGAATGAAATGGACGACATGAGATTTCAAAAAAAAGTAACACTTTCTGCGGAATCTTTTATACAAATCGCAAATTCAATTCAAGCCCATTTAGACTAGTTTTGATTTTGAATATTGTGATTCAACATTTCTTCAAAACCAACAATTGAATAACTTTTTTCTAAAGAATAATCTCATTTTATTTGAAGCCATCATTGGTTCTCAAGCATATGGAACTGC
>CAIXNQ010000284.1 GCA_903920835.1 uncultured Bacteroidota bacterium
ATGAACGGGAAAAGGCGCAATAGTGGTAATTGCCTAGGTAGGCGGACAACCGCCAAACGCACATGGGGTGTCTTGTCAGGCATAGTAATCAGTGCATGGGAAAGCCATGCACAAGAGCAGAACATTACGGAAGCACGCAGGAATGTAGCTGAGTAAACCGATTGCAGCACACAACAGGCGTTTGGCAAGATTGCGAATTTTGTAGTAAATTCATGCTTACATTTCGCAAGAAATTTTATCTTTATTAGAAAATAATCGGTTCCGAAGCTCGCAACCTCGCCAAGCGCCGAAACGTTGGCGGCAAGAGGCGTGTCCTGAAAAATTAAACAATGAAAAAACTAATATCATTTTTGTTTGCAGTCCTGTTCAGCGCTCATATTGATGCGCAATGCTGGGACTTTTTTGAAGCGGGCTTTAGTCATAGTGTTGCCATAAAATCGGATGGGAGCTTATGGACATGGGGTGGAAATCAAAATGGGCAATTGGGCAATGGAACCTATTCGAATAAATACATACCGACTAAAGTGGGTAGTGAAACCGATTGGAAAATGGTAAGAACAGGACTTTTGCACACACTAGCCATAAAAACTAACGGCACTTTATGGGGATTTGGTTGGAATAGTTCTGGGCAACTCGGAGATGGTACAATGCTCGTTAAAACTGCCCCTGTTCAAATCGGGAATGAACAGTGGCAGACGGCTTGTGGCGGGGATTACTACTCTATAGGGATTAAAACAGACGGAACTTTATGGGCGTGGGGCGAGAATAATCACGGACAGCTTGGCATCGGGAGTAACATCAGCGTACTAATACCAACACAGGTAGGGACTGACAGCGATTGGCAATTTGTAGATGCGGGATGGAGTTATACAATGGGATTAAAAACCGATAGGAGTTTATGGGCCTGGGGTTCCGGAATCTATTTGGGCACAGGTACAACGATTGACTCAAACATACCAATTGCAATCGGTTCTGAACAATGGCAATCAATTTCTGCAGGCGATCTTAATTTTTTCGGGATAAGAACAGACGGGACATTATGGTGCTGGGGCAATAATAATTATTGGCAGTTGGGCAATGGCACCACCAGCTTTCAATATGCGCCGATGCAAGTGGGTAACGCTAACAATTGGAGCTCCGTGGCTGCCGGTGCCGAACAAACCATTGCAACAAAAAACGATGGTACTTTATGGGCCTGCGGGAATAATTTTTCTGGGGAATTAGGAGATGGCACTACCACTGAAAGGCATACGCTTACACAGGTAGGAGACGCAACGGATTGGGGAATTGTTTATTCTGTTGGAGGTCACAGCTTGGCCAAAAAAACGGATGGTACTCTTTGGGCATGGGGAAACAATCCTTATGGTCAAGTGGGGAATGGGACAAGCAGCCCAGCCTATTTAGCGACAAAGGTAATTTGCGTTCCCTTATCAACAGAACAACCCTCTGTTGGTATTAATTCTTTCTTGATCTATCCAAACCCAACTCGAGACATCTTGCATTTTAAAGACGCCAGAGCAATTCGTGAGATTGTGGTTGCTGATGTCTCGGGGAAAAAAGTTTTTGAACTAAAGGGCGATATTTCAGAAGTTAATGTGCAGCAATTGCAAGCAGGGATATACTTGGTTAGAGTGGTTGAGGATGGAATGATTTACAGTGAGAAATTCGTTAAGGAATAAAAAGATTAAAATTACGGTCAATAGTGAGTTTAAAATACATTAGAATGTCCAGCCGCTAACACTTGCTAAACCTTATGGCTAGTTTTTCGGTAAATTGTTCGTTTACTTTTCATAACTTCGCTTGGTCGGTTATGAAACAAAAGCTTTCCATAAGCCGCCACTAGCTCTAGCATCAACCGTTAGGAGAAACTGCAAAAAAAAACGTGACTAATATTGTTTACGTTCAAAAATCCATATATTTGTACGTATAAAATTTATAACTATGGACGCTAAACTGACATTAAAGCTAAATCAAGAAATTATTGAAAAAGCAAAACATTATGCTGCTGAAAAAAAGTTAAGCTTATCGAGATTAATTGAAAATTATCTCAGTTCATTAACTTCCGAAAAAACTAATGATGATATACAAATATCTGATTTTGTAAAAAGTATGTCTTCCGGGATTAAGCTTCCTGCGGATTTTGATTATAAGAAAGAGCGTGCAAATTATTTAGAAAAGAAATACAAATGAGCAGAATATTTTTAGATACAAACGTAATCTTAGATTTATTAGCACAAAGAGTTCCTTTTTTTGACTCAATAGCAAAACTTGCAACTTTAGCAGATCAAAAGAAACTTATTTTGGTAGCTTCACCGCTTTCATTTACAACAGTTGATTATGTTCTAAATAAATATGAATCCTCTGAATCGGTATTAAACAAACTAAGAAAATTTAAAATCATTTGTGAAGTTTGCGACGTTAATGAAGAAACCGTTGAAAAAGGATTGAATTCAAATTTTAAAGATTTTGAAGATTCAATCCAATATTACAGTGCTGTACAATCTAATTGTTCAATTATCATAACGCGAAATAGCAAAGATTTTAAGAATTCAAATATTCCAATTATGACAGCTGAAGAATATCTTAGCAGTATAATTTAAAAAAGCAGATACTACTAACACCTGCTAAAACTTATAGCTAGTTTTTCAGTAAATTGTGCGTTTCTTTTTCCTAACTTCGCTTGGTCGGTTATGGAAAAATAATTTTAAACTCGGTACTCCTTATTTTTCTTTATCCATTTCTGCTTTGGGGTTTGAAATGTGTCAAGTAATTTTTGAAAGGTCAGTTTTGATTGAATAAAAAAAGGGCTACTTAAAAAGTAGCCCTTATCAATTGAAATTTATTTTATTCCTTTAAAAATAATTTACATTAAGTCTAAAATTAATTTTTAACTACTTTAATAGTTTTGGTTGTTCCTTCTGAAGATACTTTTAATAAATAAGTTCCATTAGAAAGATTAGACATGTCAATTTTTGTATTTTCAGCATTTATTGATTTTACGTTAACCTCTTGTCCAATTAGATTATAAATTTCTATTTTAGAAATAGATTTGTAATAGTCAATGTTTAAAATTTCTTTAACTGGATTTGGGTAATAGTTAACAACAGATAAGTCAAAAGTATTTGCTGCAAGTGGAGTAACGGTTACTGAAATATCATCTACAAATAAGTAATACTGATTCAAATCTGAATAACAATTAAAACCAAAGTAATAAGTTCCTGTAGTAGTAGGTGTAAAATCAACACTATTTGTTGTTAAAGTTGCTCCAACAATTCCTGGATGATCAGCTAAAACATTAGTCATTTGAATGGAATTAGCAGCATCTCCATAAGCTACTTTTAGATTTTCAATATACGTTGTACTATTGTTTCCATATTTATATGAAATTGTATAAGAAGTACCTGCATTTAAACTTATGGCATTTGTATAAAACCAAGTATCAGCAGTATTTGAAGTATTGTATTTATAGACTAATGCTTTTGTAGTAAAACCTGAACCAGGATTTGAAATCGTCGTCCAATTATTTCCTGAACCAAGATTCTCATTTGAAGTACAGATAGGAAGTGAAGGAACTGTTGAAGTTTCAAAATCTTGGGTGTACGGAACTGTCGATGGAGCACAGAGTGTTGCAAAATTTCCAAGATTGCTCCAAGCGCTAAAGTCAGTTGAAGAACAATTAGCTCTTACCCAAAAATAATAATTTGAAGAAGATTGTAAACCTGTTAAATCAGCTGTTAAAACTCCGTTTGCTACAGTACCAGTTGGAATTGTTGCAACCGTAGGTGCTGTATTTGATGTAGAAACATAATAACTATATCCGTTTGAAACCGTTGAATTTGGCGCTGACCAAGAAATTGTTGCAGTTGCCAAAGTAATATTAGACGCAGTTAAGGTTGTTGGTTCTAAACATGTTGGAATTGTTTCCCAAACAACATTGTCAATCAATATACTATAAGCTGGAGTTCCTGAATGTCTAAAGGCTAATGTTTGACTTGTTCCAGGAGCAGTTCCTAAATTTGCTGTAAAAGAATCATAAGCTGTAATGGAAGTGGTTGTAAATGTTTGAACACCTACAAAAGTCGCTGGATCAAGCGGGTCTGTTAAATATCCTACTTCTAAATTTCCACCTGCAGTAAAATTACCTCTTGCTTTAAAACGGAGTCTGTGTGTTCCATCACCTGCATTTGAAACAGATGGCATTGAAACTAAACCTTGACTTGTAGCGCTAGTTCCATAAATGTATAAAACATTTGGAGCGGTAGGAGCACTTGTTGAAGCTTGAACATTGGTGTTTCCACCAGTTCCTACTCTTGCCCAACAAACTGGAAAAGCTACTGCTGCATCAAAATTTTCAGAGAAATCAGTTATTGCTGTGCAAACAGTTTGTAAATTAGCAACTGTTGACCATAATGATGAATCAGTATTTGAACATACAGATCTCACCCAAAGATAATAACTAGTCCCAGATGTTAATGCTGTTAAATCAAAAGTAGTAATTCCTGCAAGTACATTGCCAGTTGGCAAAGTCGTAGCCGAAGGTGGAGTATTTGAAGTAGAAAGGAAATATTCATAACCATTAGCAGGAACAGATGTCGAAGCTGTCCAAGAAACAGTTGCAGAAGTTGTTGTTACATTTGAAAATGAAATTGCTGTTGGATAAATACAAGTTGGAGGTGTTCCGCAAATAACAGATCTAGTTCTACTAACATTCTCACTGCCACAAGCGCCATCATTTAAATGAGTGTAGAAATATGCGTCACCATTAATGGTAGATACCCAAGTAACACTTCCTATTCCGAAAGTTGCTGCTGTTGCTCCAGAATCTGCACTAATCGTAATCAAGTCAGTTGCATTTGAACTAGTAAAAGTATAGGTTTGTCCAAGTGTAACTGTAACTGCTGAATATTCACTTGCATACCCTACAGTTGTAATACTGTTCGAAGTCAAACCATCACAAGTAGCAGGTAAATAAGCAGAGGTTGGATATTGAGGTGTGGCTGAAGTAGCGGTTAGACACTGACCAACCAAAATATTGGTAAGTAGCGTCAAAGAAAATAATAAAGTAATTTTTTTCATAGTTTTAATATTTATTTAATTAGGGGCTAAATTTAAGATAATAATTTGATGAAATTTCTAAAATAGAATATTTAAGTATTATTTAATATTAATTTATACTTGGAACAAAAACAAGTTCATTTGAATCTTTTAAATAATCAACTCCATGAAAATCAAAACCAAATAAATTTAAAAAATCATGTTTATATCCAGCTAAATCACCTATTTCTTTTAAAGTTTCAGTGTCTGACTTTAACCAAAGTTCGCTAACTATATTTTGAACATCTTCACGCATTTCTAAATCATCAATTCTGATTCTTCCTTGTTCATCTGTTGGAATTTCATTTCCGGTAAAAAGTCGTTCACTATAAAGTCGTTGAATTTGCTCTATACAACCTTCGTGAATTC
>CAIXNQ010000285.1 GCA_903920835.1 uncultured Bacteroidota bacterium
CTGCTAAAAAAGAAATTATTGAACTGCTCCGTCAACGGTCAAGACCTTATTTGTTTTCAAACTCCTTAGCTCCTGCTATTGTTGGTGCGTCAATTAAGGGTTTTGAACTACTCGAAAACAACACCTCGCTGAGAGATCAACTGGAGTGGAACACCAACTATTTTAAAGCTGGAATAAAAGCCGCTGGTTTTGACGTAGTTGAAGGCGACTCGGCAATAGTTCCTGTGATGTTATATGAAGCCCAACTTTCGCAACAAATGGCTTCGGCACTTTTAGAAGAAGGCATCTATGTGATTGGGTTTTTCTATCCAGTTGTTCCGAAAGACAAAGCCAGAATCCGTGTACAACTCTCGGCAGCCCACACCAAAGCCCACCTTGACCAAGCCATTGCAGCATTTATTAAAGTCGGGAAAGCGTTGAAGGTGATTTAATCTGAAAGATTCTTCGAGGTGTAAACAACATATTTAATAATATGCTTTTGCTAGTCCTAAATAATCGTTTTAGATTGTTTAGGACTAGTCATTTAATACATAGAATTCAATCTGTCTCAACGCGCTATAACACAATTCGAGTCAAATTGACCTCGCTATTTGGAAGGTCAACCCCGCCATTAAGTAGGTCAATTTGATTTATAAAGGATTGGAGGTTGATTTGAAAAAACTAGTATTAAAAGCCTTTATTATGATTTGTAACATTTTTATATAATTTAAAGAAAATAAAACGAAACAAACCATCGCCAATCTGTTCGATATGTTAACATCAAATCAAATGCATCTATAAGACGAGTTACTAATGAAGACCTCTAAAACTAAAAACATTATCAAAATTTTTTTTGAAGCTGTTTAATTTATCTATTTTTGTTTTTTATAAATCTATCGATTATTTAGGACTATTCACGATCATGAAAAAAACGGTATTCTACTTTATTTTAATTTCTCCTTTTTTATCTGTTTTGGCACAAAATCCAACCTATTGGCAACAAAAAGCCGACTATAAAATGGATTTAACGATGGATGTTAAAACCTATTTGTATAAAGGCAAACAACAACTTGTCTATACAAACAATTCTACAGACACTTTAAAAAAAGTTTATTATCATTTATATAACAATGCTTTTCAGCCGGGAAGCGAAATGGATATGCGACTTCAAAACATTAAAGATCCTGACGGACGAATGGTCGATAAAGTAAAAAACGCCGAAGGAAAAGAGGTTAAAGAAAGCCGTATAGTCAAACTAAAACCTGATGAAATTGGTTTTTTACATGTTTCAAACTTTAAACAAGACGGCACTGCTGCAAAAACTAAAGAAGTAGAAACCATTTTAGAAATAACGCTTCCAAAACCGATTCTGCCTCGAAAATCTACAACTTTTACGCTCGATTTTGAAGGTCAGGTTCCGGTTCAAATTCGGCGTTCTGGTCGAAATAACAAAGAAGGTGTCGCACTTTCGATGGCGCAATGGTATCCAAAAATTGCAGAGTTTGACTTTGAAGGATGGCATGCCGACCCTTATATTGCTCGTGAGTTTCATGGCGTTTGGGGTAATTTTGACGTGACCATAAATATCGACAAAAATTATCTTCTAGCAGGTTCTGGCGTGTTGCAAAACCCAAACGAAATAGGTTTTGGCTATCAAAACAAAAATCAAACGGTCACAATTCCAAATAATCAAAAGAATTTGTCTTGGCATTTTATTGCAGAAAACGTGCACGACTTCACTTGGGCTGCAGACCCAGATTATCTTCATGATGTTGTTACTATCGATGGCGGTCCAACGCTTCATTTTGTTTATAAAAACAATCCAAAAATTATTGAAAATTGGAAAAAAGTGCGACCCAAAACGGTTGAATTAATGAATTTTTACAGTCGCACCATTGGCAAATATCCATATCCGCAATATTCTATCATTCAAGGGGGCGATGGCGGAATGGAATATGCCATGTGCACTTTGATTGTTGGCGAAGGAACTTTTGACGGATTGCTGGGTGTGATTGCTCACGAAATGGCACATTCTTGGTTTCAGCATATTTTAGCCAGTAACGAAAGCAAGCACAGCTGGATGGACGAAGGTTTTGCTACTTATTTAGAAGATTTAGGAATGAACGAACTTGCTGAGGTTAAAAAAGAAAACCCATCAGAAGATTCTTATACTGGTTATTTTAACATGGCAAATAGCGGCAAAGAGCAACCGCAGTCCACACATTCTGATCGTTATGACGAAAACAGACTTTACAGCGTTACTTCTTATAGCAAAGGCTCTGTTTTTCTTACCCAATTGGGCTACTTAATCGGAAAGAAAAACTTGGCAAAGACAATGAAAAAGTATTTCAACGATTATAAATTTAAACATCCTACTCCAAACGACATTATTCGCACTGCC
>CAIXNQ010000286.1 GCA_903920835.1 uncultured Bacteroidota bacterium
ATTTTTAAATTTTATCATTTAATAGAACTTATTTTTACTATTATCTTTAATCTATTTTTGAGAAGGAACGGACTTTAAAAATGACAAAATAGCATATTCACAAGTTTGGTTGTGTTTTTGATATATATTTTTGAATTAGTTTTAAAAATGGATCTAGAGTTTAAGTTTTCTCCTTCGGTCATTGCACTGCCTCTTTTATTTGTGTTGGCGCTCTGGATTTCATTTTGGGTTGAGGTTCGATTTCATTTTGATTTTTCAGACAATGGCATCTTACCCAGAACTTTGTTTGGCCTTCAGGGAATTATTTTCAGTCCATTTATACATGGCAACCTTGAACATCTTTATAACAATTCGATTCCTTTATTGATTTTGCTTGCAGCTTTACGTTTTTTCTACAGAAAACAATCGCTGTCGATTTTGGGATACGGCATTTTGTTAACGGGTTTACTCACTTGGATTATTGGTAGGGGAAATTATCACATTGGTGCCAGCGGGTTGATTTATTTGTTGGTTAGTTTTATCTTTTTCAAAGGAATCCAAACCAAATACTATCGTTTGGTGGCACTGTCATTGACTGTAATTGTGATGTATGGCGGCATGGTTTGGTATCTTTTTCCTTCAACAGACCAAACGATTTCGTGGGAAGGACATCTTTCAGGATTTATCACTGGATTGTTTTTTTCATTGCTCTATAAAACTTCCGAGTATCATCGTCCGCGTGTTTATTTTTGGGAACAACCCGATTTTGACCCAATGACTGACCCGTTTATGAAAAGATTTGACGAATACGGCAACTTTAAAAACCCTCCAAAACCAGAAGAAGTTGTTGATGAAACTACATTTAATGCAACTGCACCTGTGCAATATGTATATGTCTTTAAAGCTACTGATGAAGATTCTGTGGCAAAATAAAATAATATTATTGTTGTTTATTTAAAGTAATAAACATAACCAAAATTGAACCAAACAAGCCAATCGTTTGATTTGTTTTCCGAATATACTTTGGGATTCGGACGCAAGCCATCGACCCAATCTGACATGAAATATTGCATTCTGAGTTCTGCCAATATATCTGAATTTTCATTTAGTTTATAACGAGTACCTATTTCGGTCATGAAAGAAATTGTTTGGGCTGCGCTATTGCTTGTGGCATAATAATATTTATTACTTGTAGCTTGCGGTGTATTGTTGTCACCTAAAAGCGAGTAAGCTTTAGGGGAATAGAAAGAATAGTGAATTCCAGCTGTAATAAAAGGAGCAAAATTTTCATCTATAGAACCAAACTCTGATAAATCAAACGGAAAATACTCTATGTTAGTTCCAATATCAATCACTTGAGAACTTCCTCTCATAGCTTGTAGTTGTTCGAGTTCTAAAGAACCGTTTGCAGGTTTGTCTGCCAAACTGCCATAATGTTTCAAGTTGGTTTTTGAATATGAAATCTCAGCAACAGGTTTAAAATGAAGATCAAAATAGGATTTAGAATTGAACGTACCATAGCCAACGGTCGAGAAGTTAAGATAATATTTTAAGCCAATTCCGTAACCAGTATTCCCAAAATTTGTTCTAGAATCGTTTCGTTCGCCATAATCAGATCTAAATGAAACAGGTCCAGCAATAATTCCTACTTCCGATACAAAATCAAATTGTGCAAAAGATTGATTAATAAATCCAATCAATATCACAATATAAATTTTTAATAAATTAGACATTTTGGATGAAATAAAGCTATAATTTGTCACAAATATATATAAAAATAAATATTGGATATATGAAACGATTGATATATAAATAATAATTTAAAGTCATACCGTAAAAAAAATTAAAAATTGTGGGTATAATTGATTAAAATGTATATTTGCATCTTCTAACGAAATCGATTTCTTAACGATTAAAAACTTACAATTTATGTCACAAAGTATAAATGCTTTTATTGAAGCTGTTGCTAAAAAAAATCAAAATGAGCCTGAGTTTATGCAGGCAGTTAAAGAAGTAGCTGAAACAGTTATTCCTTTTATTGAAGAAAATAAAAAATATCAAAACCAAATGCTTTTAGAGCGTATGGTGGAACCAGAAAGAGTAATAATGTTCCGTGTTGTTTGGATTGACGATGCTGGAAAAACTCAAGTAAATAGAGGTTACAGAATCCAAATGAATTCTGCAATTGGACCTTACAAAGGAGGAATTCGTTTTCACCCTTCGGTGAATTTAAGCATTTTGAAGTTCTTGGCTTTTGAACAAACCTTTAAAAATAGCTTGACTACTTTGCCAATGGGTGGCGGAAAAGGTGGTTCAGATTTTGACCCTAAAGGAAAATCAGATCTTGAAATCATGAAGTTCTGTCAAGCATTCATGACCGAATTGTCTAAACATATCGGAGCAGATACTGATGTTCCTGCAGGTGATATCGGTGTTGGCGGAAGAGAAGTTGGTTATATGTTTGGTCAATATAAAAGGTTACGAAACGAGTTTACAGGCGTTTTAACTGGAAAAGGAATTTCATTTGGAGGTTCGTTAATTCGTCCTGAAGCTACAGGATATGGCGATGTTTATTTTGCACAAAGTATGCTTCAAACCAAAGGAGACAGCTTTACTGGCAAAACCGTTGTGATTTCAGGTTCTGGAAACGTGGCGCAATATGCTTGTGAAAAAGCTACTCAATTAGGTGGTAAAGTAGTTACAATGTCTGATTCTGCTGGATATATTTATGATGCAGATGGAATTAATGCTGAGAAACTAGCACATATTATGGTAATCAAAAATGAACTTCGAGGAAGAATTTCAGATTATGTAACTAAATATCCTTCGGCTAAATATGTAGCAGGAAAACGTCCTTGGGAAGTTAAATGTGATGTTGCTTTGCCATGTGCGACTCAAAATGAACTGAACGAAGAAGAAGCAAAAATGTTGGTTGCAAACGGTTGTATCTGTGTGGCGGAAGGAGCAAACATGCCTTCAACTCCAGAAGCTGTTGAGGTTTTCTTACATTCAAAAATATTATTTGCTCCAGGAAAAGCGTCTAACGCTGGTGGTGTAGCAACTTCTGGATTAGAAATGTCTCAAAATTCTTTGCGTCTAAGCTGGACTAGCGAAGAAGTTGACGAACGTTTAAAACACATTATGTTGGCAATTCACACCTCTTGCGTTAAATATGGTTCAGACGGAACTGGTTATGTTGACTATGTTAAAGGAGCTAATATCGCCGGATTTGTTAAGGTTGCAGATGCTATGCTTGGTCAAGGTGTGGTTTAATATTCAACTATTCATAAATCAAAAGCTGTTCTATAAGGAGCAGCTTTTTTTTTACATTAAATCGAGTTGATTAAAAATAAGATTTGATTTTATATTTTGAACCATTAAGAAATTAAGCTCAATAATAAAAACTCAAAACTCATAACTCTTAATTAATTTCTTCACTATCTATTTTAAAATAGAACTGTCGTTATCTTTGCGGCATCAAAAAACAAAAAGATTATAAAGATGCTTGAAGACAAAACACCTCAAAGAACACCAATTGCTCAACTTGGAGAGTTCAAATTAATTAAACATTTAACCGATCGATTTGCCGTTAATCAGCCTTCAACGATAAAAGGAATTGGCGATGACGGTGCAGTGCTGGACTTTGATGATAAAAGAGTGGTTGTTTCTACAGATATGCTTGTTGAAGGGGTGCATTTCGATTTGTCATATATGCCTTTAAAACACTTGGGATATAAAGCGGTCGTAGTTAATTTGTCAGACTTATGTGCCATGAATGCAACGCCAACTCATATTACGGTTTCGTTAGCGGTCTCTAACCGATTTCCGCTTGAAGCCATCGAGGAACTATTTGACGGAATTAATCTTGCTTCAAGAGGATATAACATAGATGTTATCGGTGGCGACACCACATCTTCTCAAAAAGGACTCATCATCTCGATTACTGCCATAGGTCAAGCTAATGAGGATGAAATTGTTTATCGAAACGGCGCAAAAGAAGGCGAATTATTAGTCGTTACGGGCGATTTGGGTTCGGCATATATGGGGCTTCAAGTCTTGGAACGAGAGAAACAAGTCTTTCAAGTCAATCCGAATAATCAGCCCGATTTAGATGGTTATTCCTATTTGATAGAGCGGCAACTAAAGCCCGAAGCCCGCACCGATATTAAAGAACTGCTTCAAAAACTAGAAGTAAAGCCCAGCGCAATGATTGATATTTCGGACGGACTTTCGTCAGAAATTCTGCACATCTGCAAAAAAAGTGGTGTGGGTTGCAATCTATATGAAGAAAAGCTGCCGTTAGACCCACAGTTGATTAATGTTTGCGAAGAATTTAATATTGATTCTACAACAGTAGCCATAAATGGAGGAGAGGATTATGAATTACTTTTCACAATTCCAATCGATGATTTTGAAAAAATTAAA
>CAIXNQ010000287.1 GCA_903920835.1 uncultured Bacteroidota bacterium
CTCCAATGGTTTGCAAATTGTGATCCATTGCTGCTTGATGTGCAATAATATCGATGCCTAGTGCGAAACCGCTAACGATTATGGGGTTTAGTGGTGCAAGATCTGCTATTAGTTTTTTACAAAAATCATTGCCATAAGCAGTACTTTGGCGAGTGCCAACAATGCTGATGATTTTCCTGTTTTCTAAATCAATATTTCCTGAACTAAATAATAAAATCGGAGCGTCGATACAATGTTTTAGCCTTTCGGGATAGTCGGAATCTTGAAAAAAGTGAACTTTAATGTGGTTTTCTTCAATAAATTTGATTTCTGCTTCTGCCTTTGCAAAAACAGTCTTGTCTTTTAATTTTTGAATTAATACAGAACCAACGCCGTCAATAGTAGAAAGATGTTTAGCGTTGTTTGAAAAAACGTCCTCGGCACTTCCCAAATGATTTATTAGCTTTTTGGCAACAATATCGCCAACGCCTTCTATTTTTTGCAAAGCAAGCAAGTAGAACAAATCTTGTGCCGTCATTTTCTATAATTCAATTGCGTTGTTATAGTTTTTCAATTGCGCCTCTTTTATCAAAAAATCACTTCAAATATTTGATGTCATAACTGATAATTCTGTCTTCATAAGCAATGAAAAGTTCTTTTCTGTTGCCTTCCTCTTTTTTTGTAACAAAAGAAATCTGACAGCTTTCGCCTTCGTTGTTTTTGCAAATAAACACTGCTTTATCTTCTGTTTTTCCGAACTTCTCGGCAACATATTCAACGATTTCAAACAATTGAATTACCTCTGAATAAACAATAATTCTGTTTTTTGAATCATCGACAGACACCACCAAGTTGGCTTCTTTAGGTTTTGACCATTCGCCCCAACTGCCTTTTTCATTTTTTAGTATAACCGCAACAGTCGAGGTTTTAAAACGATAGACTTGTGAAAAACCAATGTTGGTTCCAAGAAATAGGATTGACAATAAAAGAAGTTTATTAAGCTTTGATTTCATTTTTGATTAAAATAAGTTGGTTTGAGTTAATTCTTTTCGAGCCGCTTCAAATTCTTGAATGATGTTTTGAAAAATGTTTTCTACAGGCAAAATGTCGTGAATAAGTCCAGAAATTTGACCTATTTCGAGTTCGCCTTCAATCAAATCACCTTCAAACATGCCGCGTTTGGCTCTTCGTTTTCCTAAAAGTGTTTGTAATTCTTCTACTGTTGGGTTTTTTGCATAAAGTTCTTGCAAATCATTATAAAATTTGTTCTTTATCAATCGAACTGGTGCTAACTCTTTTAATGTAAGTTGTGTTTCGCCTTCGTTGGTTTGGATTACGGTTTTTTTAAAGTCAATATGTGCCGACGATTCGGTTGAAGCAACAAATCGGCTTCCCATTTGAACGCCGTCTGCACCGAGTGCCATTGCTGCGAGCATTCCTCTTCCAGTTGCAATTCCGCCTGCTGCAATCAATGGAATACTGATTTTTTCTTTTACCATCGGAATCAAGGTGAGTGTTGTTGTTTCTTCTCTTCCATTGTGTCCGCCGGCTTCAAAACCTTCGGCAACTACAGCGTCAACGCCGGCTTCTTGGGCTTTTAATGCGAATTTGCTGCTGCTCACAACATGAACCACAGTAATGCCATTTTCTTTTAAAACCGAAGTCCATGTTTTTGGATTTCCAGCTGATGTGAAAACAACTCCTGTCTTTTCTTCGATAATTATTTGGATTATTTCTTCAATGTTTGGATAAAGCATCGGCACGTTGACACCAAAGGGTTTTGAAGTTGCTTTTTTACATTTTTGAATATGTTCTTTCAAAACATCAGGATACATTGAGCCAGCACCGATCAAACCCAAGCCGCCCGAATTGCTTACGGCACTTGCTAGTTTATAGCCGCTATTCCAAATCATTCCGCCTTGAATAATAGGATATTTGATTTTGAAAAGTTGGGTTATTTTATTCATTCAAGACAATTACTTTTGGTTTTATTTTTCTGCCACAGATTTCACAGATTAGCACAGATTTTTAAGTTTAATTATTTTTAGAATAGACAATAGACAAATAATACCTCAACTTTAATTTTTAATTATTTTTCCAGAAGTAGCAGCTATTCCACAATCAATTTTATAGAAATAGATTCCTTTTTCGATAGAATTTAAAGTAAAAGTTGCTTTTGAACTTGAAATGTTTTCTTCAAAAACTTTTTGTCCGAGCGCATTAAACAAAACAAAAGTTCCTTCTGAAATTCCTTTTGGTAAAAGCAGTGTTATGGTATCATTAGTTGGATTTGGATACAATTGAAACGCATTGGCTACATTCGTGTTTACACTCAACAAAACGGAATTATAAGCCGCTTGAAAATTCGGAATTCCGAAGCCATATTGATTGTCTGGATTTGAAAATTTATCGGCAGATTGTTTTACTGCATCAACAATTTGTTGGTTAGTCAACGTAGGAAATGCTTGCCAAAAACTGGCTATTGAACCAGTCATTATTGGACATGAAAAAGAAGTCCCGCTGGCAGTCATAATATTTCCTGTTGGGTCAGAAAGCACTGAGGCTTGACCTTGTGCACAAACATCTGGTTTGATTCTTCCGTCAAAACTTGGTCCAATTGAACTGAAAGACGCAATGCTTCTGTTGGATTTTACAGCTCCAACAGCAAGAACTTTTAAGGCTTCCGCAGGCACGCCAATATGTGGTTCGGCATTGTTTCCTTCGTTTCCGGCACTTGCAACAACAACAATTCCTTTGCTGAAAGCGATGTTTGCGCCTCTTGATGCAAAAGCACTGTCGCCTGTCATGTCGGAATAAGTATGTCCGTAAGCGGTATCGTCAAAGGCGAAATATCCTAGC
>CAIXNQ010000288.1 GCA_903920835.1 uncultured Bacteroidota bacterium
ACTTTGAGTTTGACAGAAACAGTAGAAAAATTTAAAACATTACTAACTAACAATCACCCTAATTTATGAAGTTAGAAAGCAATACAATCGGATTGTTTTTTGGAATTTTGTTCTTGACAAGCTGTTCTCAACAACAAGCTAGAAGACCAGTTTCTCAAAGTTCTGGACAGTTTATGAAAGAATCTGCTGAACGTAATAAATTGATTATTGCCAAAGAAGAAAAACGGATTGATTCCATCATGAAAAGTCATCCAGAGAACAACTACATCGCATCTAAAAAAGGCTATTGGTACTGCTATGAAACCAAAAACGAAACCGACACTTTGCGACCAAAAAAAGGAGATGTTGCCTATTTCGAATACGAACTTAGAGCATTAAATGGCGCTATAATTTATTCAAAAGAAGAATTAAAATCTCAAGAATATCATGTAGATAAACAAAATATAATGATGGGACTTCGAGATGGGATTAAATTAATGCACAAAAACGAAAAAGTAGTTTTTCTTTTTACTTCCCACATGGGTTTTGGCTATCATGGCGATAATAAAAAAATTGGTATCAATGAACCTTTAATGTGTGCTGTTACTTTAAATGACATTGTTCCATCAACCGAAAGCAAATAGAAAATTAATATTTATAATTTATGAAGACTAAATTTATTTTATTTTTAATCGTAACCTTTAGTTTGTTTTCTTGTAAAGAAAAATATAAAAACCTCCCAGATGGACTTTACGCAGAAATTAAAACAAACAAAGGAGTTATCATTACACAATTAGAATACGAAAAAACACCAGTAACTGTTGCTAATTTTGTTTCGTTAGCCGAAGGAAAAAACAGTTTTGTTACTGATAGTTTTAAAGGGAAACCATTCTATAACGGACTTACTTTTCATAGAGTAATTCCAGATTTCATGATTCAAGGTGGTGATCCAAACGGTGACGGAAGTGGTGATGCGGGATATAAATTTAAAGACGAATGTACCTCTGATTTAAAATTTGATAAAGGCGGACTTTTAGCTATGGCAAATGCTGGACCTGGAACCAATGGTTCTCAATTTTTTATTACGCATGTGGCAACTGAATGGCTCACAGGAAAACACACTATTTTTGGTCATGTTGTCGAAAATGGAATGCAAATAGTTAATAAAATTGAATCCGACGATAAAATTATTTCAATTAAAATTATCAGAAAAGGACCAAATGCAAAAAAGTTCGATGCTCCAGCAATTTTTTCAAACTACTTTGCTAAAGAATCTGAAAATCAAAAGAAAATTTTAGAACAATCGGCAGCAGAGCAAAAAATTAACGAAGCAAAATCAAAAGTAGTTCAAGAACGAAAGTTAACGGAATTAAATGCTTATAAAGCTTCTGCAACCAAATTGCCAAGTGGTTTACAGTTCAAATTGATAAAAAAAGGTTCCGGAAAAAAACCTACCAACGGAATGAATGTTTTTGTGAACTACGCAGGTTATCTCGAAAACGGATTGTTGTTTGATACTTGCATTGAAAGTATTGCAAAAGATTTCGGGAAATTTGATCAACGAAGAGCAGATGCACATCAATACATTCCAATTCCTTGCAGCGCGGGTAGCTATCAATTCATTCCTGGATTCAACGAAGGTTTGGGCAAAATGAACATTGGAGACAAAGTAATTTTATATATTCCAACACATTTAGCTTATGGCGAAACTGGTGCAGGTAATGTTGTGCCGCCTAATGCAAACATTATTTTTGAAGTAGAGTTACTCGACAAAATACCAACAAATTAAAATTATTCATTTATTAAATTAATATTATAAAAACTATGAAAAATACGTTGCTTGTAATCCTTTTTTTAGGACTTACTTCTGTTTATGCTCAAAAAGCAAAAACCAAAAGTGTAGCTAAAACTGCCACAAAATCAGCTCAAATTAAAAACAAACCTGCCGCTAAAGAAGGCATTTTTGTGAATTTTGAAACTTCTAAAGGAAATATCGTTATTCAATTAGAATATCAAAAAACACCAATTACTGTTGCAAACTTTATTTCTTTAATTGAAGGAAAAAATCCTTTTGTAAAACCAGAATTCAAAGGAAAACCATTTTTTGATGGATTGAAATTTCACAGAGTCATTAAAGACTTTATGATTCAAGGCGGTGATCCTGCGGGCAACGGAAGCGGTGGCCCAGGTTATGCTTTTAAGGATGAAATTGTTCCTGATTTTAAATTTGACAAAGGTGGGATTTTGGCGATGGCAAATTCAGGACCAGCAACTAACGGAAGTCAATTTTTTATTACACATAAAGACACGCCTTGGTTGAATGGAAAACACACCATTTTTGGATATTTAGTTACCGGAATGGATATTGTTAACGCCATTGCGCAAGATGATTTAATGAAAAAAGTAACTATAAGCCGTGTTGGTGCAAGTGCTAAAGCCTTTGATGCTGTAAAAGTTTTTTCTAATTATTTTTCACACAAAGATGAGGAAGACAAAAAAAAGGCCGAAGAAAAAATAATCACAGCTAGAAAAAATGTTGAAGCTAATTTAGCTGCAAATCCAAAAGTCGCTGCTGAGTTTGCAACTGCAAAAATCACTACCAGCGGACTAAGATATCTTGTTTTGCAAGAAGGCACAGGAGCATCGCCAACAGCAACTAGCAATGTTAAAGTTCACTACACTGGAATGTTACTTGACGGAAAGGTATTTGACAGCAGCGTTCAACGTGGCGAACCAATCAGTTTTGGGTTGAACCAAGTAATTAAAGGTTGGACTGAAGGTGTTCAATTAATGAAAGAAGGCGCAAAATACAAATTTTATATTCCTTCTTATTTGGCTTATGGCGAACAAGGTGCTGGAGGCGGCGTAATTCCACCAAATGCTGATTTAATTTTTGAAGTTGAATTGATTAAAATCAATCAATAAATCAAATCCTATAAACCAACCAAAATAATCAGTTGTCCACTAAAATCGAATTGTTTTCCAAATAATTTCAAAATTACATTAACATGGAATCTGTTTTAGAAAAAGAATTGCCAACTTCTAAACCAAAATGGTTGAAAGTAAAGTTGCCAATAGGGAAAAAATACACAGAACTTCGGGGTTTAGTAGATAAATATAAACTCAACACAATATGCACCTCGGGCAGTTGTCCGAATATGGGCGAATGTTGGGGCGAAGGCACTGCAACTTTTATGATTTTGGGTAATATTTGTACCCGATCATGTGGATTTTGTGGTGTAAAAACAGGACGTCCAGAAACAGTTGATTGGGATGAACCTGAAAAAGTTGCACGTTCTATTAAGTTGATGAGTATCAAACACGCAGTAATTACAAGTGTTGACAGAGATGATTTGAAAGATATGGGTTCCATAATTTGGTATGAAACTGTTTTGGCAATTCGACGAATGAATCCTGAAACTACTTTAGAAACCCTGATTCCAGATTTTCAAGGAGTCGAAATGCACCTTGATAGAATCATTAAAGCAAATCCAGAAGTAGTTTCTCACAATATGGAAACCGTGCGCAGATTAACAAGAGAAGTGCGTATTCAAGCTAAATATGACAAGAGTTTGGCGGTTTTAAAATATCTTAAAGACAAAGGCATCCGGAGAACAAAATCAGGAATTATGCTTGGTCTTGGTGAAACCGAAGAAGAGGTAATCCAAACCATGAACGATTTGCGAACTGCCAATGTTGACATCGTTACTATCGGTCAATATTTACAACCTAGCAAAAAACATCTTCCTGTTAAAGAATACATCACTCCAGAGCAATTTGAAAAATATGAACAAATTGGCAAAGCGTTAGGTTTTCGTCATGTAGAAAGTGGCGCTTTGGTTCGGTCTAGCTATCATGCACAGAAACATATTCTTTAAGAAAACTATTTTTGAAAACAAAAATTGCAATTAATGGTTTTGGTCGAATTGGTAGAAGTTTATTCAGACTGCTAATCAATAACGAATCGATAGAAGTTGTTGCTATCAATGACATTGCCGACAATCGCACTATGGCACATTTGATAAAATATGATAGCATTCATGGGGTTTTGGGGTTTTGGGG
>CAIXNQ010000289.1 GCA_903920835.1 uncultured Bacteroidota bacterium
AGTTGGCTCAGGATATTAAGAATGTTATGGGGGATTTTGAGTGTTGTCATGTTTAATTACGGTTTAATACGTTTTTCAATCCGCAAATATAAACGTTTGTCTTTTATGGCTTATTGTTGTTGACGATTTTTGTTGCTGATTAAAGATTTTATCTTTTCAAAAAATATCGATTTGTCAGACCAGTATGACGGCTTCTCGCAATTTTGCGGCAAACGCTCTGACTGGTCTGACGATATGCAGTTTTTTTAAATTGCTTTTTTTTAGGAAAAAATTTCTTGTCTCGCATAAGCTAATTATATAGTACTTTAATAATTTGATGTGATAAAAATATTCAAATCATCACCAACTTATAATTCACAATTAAACTGTATTTTTACAGACCAAAAAATATAGATTTTGATTTCTAAATCCAGCATAGAAACCGTTTTTGAAACTGCTCGCGTAGAGGAGGTCATTGGCGATTTTGTTCAACTCAAGCGTGCAGGCAGCAACTATAAAGGTTTGAGCCCTTTTTCAGACGAACGTTCGCCTTCGTTTATGGTCTCACCTGTTAAACAAATCTGGAAGGATTTTAGCTCCGGAAAAGGTGGCAACTCAGTTACTTTTTTAATGGAACATGAGCATTTTACCTATCCAGAAGCCATTCGTTATCTCGCCAAAAAATATAATATTGAGCTCGAAGAAACCGAACAAACCGACGAAGAAAAAGCCAATACTGATGTAAAAGAAAGCATGTTTCTGGTTTCTGAATTTGCTAAAAACTACTTTAAAGACATTTTAAATAAATCTGAAGAAGGAAAAGCAATTGGCTATACTTACTTTAAAGAGCGCGGATTTACAAACGAAACCATTCAGAAGTTTGAACTTGGATATTCGCCCGAAACCTGGGATGCTTTTACGAAAGAAGCGCTTGGCAAAGGCTATAAATTGTCATTTCTTGAAAGCACTGGGCTCACAATTTCTAAAGATGACAAACAGTTCGACCGATTTAAAGGTCGTGTCATGTTTCCGATTCAAAGTTTGTCGGGTAGGGTTTTGGGTTTTGGAGGTCGAATATTGACCAACGACAAGAAAGCTGCCAAATACCTCAACTCGCCCGAAAGCGAAATTTATCATAAAAGCAAAGTGCTTTATGGAATTTTTCAAGCAAAACAAGCCATCGCTAAGCAAAACAATTGTTACCTTGTTGAAGGATATACCGACGTTATTCAACTGCAACAATCAGGAATTGAAAACGTGGTGGCATCTTCTGGAACGGCTTTAACCCCCGACCAAATTAGACTCGTTAATCGTTTGACAAAAAACATTACCGTTTTGTTTGACGGCGATGCTGCTGGACTTCGAGCATCTATCAGAGGAATTGACTTGATTCTCGAAGAAGGAATGAACGTTAAAGTATGTACATTTCCAGATGGCGACGACCCCGATAGTTTTGCAAAAAAAACGCCTTATGAAGAATTGGTAGCTTATTTAGAAAACAATTCCAAAGATTTTATTCAGTTCAAGGCTTCGTTACTAATGAAAGAAGCCAATAATGATCCTGTCAAAAAAGCCGATTTAATTCGTGATATGGTCGTGAGTATTTCTAAAATTCCTGACCGAATCAAACGTGAGATTTATATTCAAGAATGTTCACGAATTATGGATATTTCTGAACAAGTACTTCAAAATACGTTGGCACAACTAGTTCAAAAAGATATTACAGAAGCTGGCAAAAAACTCAAACAAGAGCAAACCTCGTTCGAAATTCTCAAACCTGAAACAGTTGAGATTGCAAAAAAGGAAGATATTGTTAGTCATTTAGAAAAAGCCTTACTCGAAATATTGCTGCTCTATGGCGACCAAGAAGTAGATTTTGAAAATAATTTCATCAAAATTGACGAACATGGAAAAGAAATTATGGTGGTCGAAAAAATAAAATCAAAAATCTTTCAACGCATTTATTTAAACCTTCAAGAAGACGAAGTAGAGTTTTCAAACCCGCTATTTAAAGCCATCTATGATGATTTGGTAGCGCATTTTCTTCAAAAAGAAAACTTCGACAAAAATCAATATTTAAATCATTTGAATCCGGAATTTTCTCAATTAGTTACCGATATTTTTATGGATGATGAAAAATATCAACTGCATGGTTGGCTTGAAAAAAAACAAGTTTTTGTTAAAGAAAAAAACGACGAGGAAATCTTAGTCCGTTTAGTATCTGAAACCATAATTGCCTACAGAGAATATCTAATCAATCAATTAAATATAGATTTGATGAATTCGTTAGCAAACACAAATCAAGAAGATTCAGAAACCTCAGAAATTTTAGCGACCATTAACGAGTATAACAAACTAAAAGTAGCAATTACTCGAAGCATCGGACGAATGCGGTCGGTTTATAACTAAAAATTTTCTAAAGCAGATAAGCCAAAAATATTCCTAAAACGATTACCGATATTTTAGCAATATTAAATTTATGCGCCTCGCTACTTTCAAAAATTATTGTAGAAGAAATATGAAATAAGATTCCTATTACAACTGCAGTAATATAAAGATTGTATTCAGAAAGTAAATGCAATTCAACGGATAAAAAAGTGCCAATTGGTGTCATTAATGCAAAAGTGAACATAAATAGAAAAACACTTTTCTCATTCAATTGTGCTTTCAAGAAAAAAGTAGTCAGAATAACAGCGATTGGCAAATGATGAATAGCGATTCCGAATGCCAATTCGTGGTGTTGCGCAATTGGAAATCCTTCTAAAAAAGCATGAATACAAAGACTTAGAAACAATAACCAGGGCATTTGGTTCATTTTTTCATGTCCGTGAACGTGTCCGTGTTCGGCCCCTTTTGAGAAAAATTCAAGTGTAATTTGAAACAATATACCCAACATGATAAACAAACCGACCATTTTATTTTGGCTTTGATAAACCTCAGGAAGCAAGTGAAGCACGGTTAATGACAATAAAAATGAGCCACTAAAAGCCAACAGAAGTTTGAGATTTGTTTTGTTTTTTGGTTTTAACCAAAACGAAACCGAAAGACCTAATAAAACAGAAAATAGCGGTAGAATATAAATCATTTAAAAACCATAATTAATCGTTCGCTATCTTTTGCATGGTATTTTTTTAACTTATAATCACCAAAAATATCTAATAAATGCAGTCCGGCTTTACTAAAAAGATTTTCGAAATCTTTCAAATTAAAAGCCCTTACTTTTTCTTCAAAGTGAAACTG
>CAIXNQ010000290.1 GCA_903920835.1 uncultured Bacteroidota bacterium
CCAGAAGATTACACTAATAGAGGAAGCATAGTAACGCCTTTGAAAGACCGAATTGGCTCACAAATCTTAACGCATTATCCACAAACAATTGCCGTTGCTCGAACAATTACAGAGCAAGAAGCCAAGCTCGATGTATCACAGTCAGAAGCGATTTACGTTCCTTCTTTAGCCAAAGATTTAATTGAACAAATCATTTTTGAAGCCAGAGAAAATGATTACATAGATGCAAAAAGTGGTGTTAGTGCCCGAATGAGTATCACTGCTTTTGAGAATTTGATGAGCACTGCAGAACGCAGAGTGTTACTATCTGGAGAGGAAAAAACCACCGTTCGATTGGCAGATTTTATGGGAATTATTCCTGCAATTACTGGAAAAGTTGAGTTGGTTTATGAAGGTGAACAAGAAGGAGCAGCGGGCGTTGCGCAACAATTAATCAATGATGCCATTCATACGCTTTTTCCAGAAATGTTTCCAAAGATAGAAAAGCTAGAAAAAGACCCAAATCATAGTCCGTATGCTAAAATTCTGGAGTGGTTTTTTACAGAATCGGGTTTTCAATTGCTTGATGATGCAACAGATGAGGAATATAAAAAACAACTCGATGCCATCACGCCATTAGAAGATTTGATTCAAAAATACCAACCTCAAATTGCTTCCGAAGATTTATATTTCATTAAAGAATTTATCCTTTGGGGACTTGTTGAATATCAAAAATTGAGTAAAGTTAGAGTAGAGGAGGGCTATCAATTTAAAGATTTATACAGCAAATATATTTCTAATTTTTAAACGCATTTTCAAACGGAACTCTATGCAAAATGCTGCGTCCGAGGGTTACTTCGTCGGCATATTCTAGTTCATCACCAACAGAAATTCCTCTGGCAATAGACGAAGTTGTAATGTTGCAGTCTTGAATTTGTTTGTAGATATAAAAATTCGTTGTATCGCCTTCCATCGTTGAGCTGAGTGCAAAGATAATTTCAGTAATCTCACCCGATTTTACTTTGTCAACAAGCGGTTTAATATTCAATTGACTTGGACCAATTCCGTCAATTGGAGAGATTTTGCCACCCAAAACGTGGTAAATTCCTCTGAATTGTCCTGTGTTTTCAATAGCCATGACGTCTCGAATATCTTCAACAATGCAAATAATTTGATGGTTTCGGCTTGGGTTAGCACAAATTTCGCAAATTTCTTTGTCAGCAATATTGTTGCAACTGTTGCAGAACTTTACATCTTCTCGCATTGAGGTTAAGGCGTTGGCTAAAAAAGTAGTTCTTTCGTTGGGTTGTTTGAGCAAATGAAGCACTAGTCGCAAGGCAGTTCTTTTTCCAATGCCTGGCAGTTGCGCCATCTCGTTTACTGCTTTTTCTAATAATTTTGAAGAAAATTCCATAGCGACAAATGTAAGCAATTTGAAAAATTGGTCTAATATTGAGTTATTATTTTTTTTGTTTGATTACAAAATAGTTGAATTACATTTATTTTTCCTATTTTGCCAAACAAAATCTAGTGATTTATGACACCATCAGCCATACTTATATTAATATTTGTCTATTTCGGAACCTTGTTTTTGATTTCGCATTTGGTCAGCAAAAAGAACAACAGCAACGATGCGTTCTTTAAAGCCAATAAAAACTCCAAATGGTATTTGGTCGCTTTTGGAATGATTGGAACCGCCATTTCGGGAATTACATTTATTTCTGTTCCTGGCGAAGTGGGCAATCCAGACTTGCAGTTTAAATATTTTCAGTTTGTTATTGGGTGTGCCATAGGTTTTATTATTGTGGCAAAAGTGTTATTGCCGCTCTATTACAGAATGAACTTAACCTCAATTTATAGCTATATTGAGCAAAGATTGGGTGTTGTTAGCTATAAAACCGCAGCTTTGATATTCTTAATTGGACGAACTATTGGCTCTGCATTTCGGTTGTATTTGGTGGTTTTTGTGTTGCAAAAATATGTGTTCGATGCGTTTCATGTGCCTTTCGCAGTCACTGTTCTAACTTCGCTAGGGTTTATTTTTGCATATACTTATCGCGGTGGACTCAAAACGATAATAATTACGGACACCTTGCAAACGTTCTTTTTGATTACCTCTGTTTTTTTGACGCTTTATTTTATTTGCGACAGCCTTAATTTGTCAATATTTGAAGCTTTTGAACAAGTAAAAAATAGCAATTATTCCAAGGTTTTTTTCTTTGAAGATTATCAAAAAGGTACCTTCTTTTGGAAACAAATTCTGGGCGGAATATTCGTAACCATTGCTACGGTTGGACTAGATCAAGATTTGATGCAGAAGAATTTAAGCTGTGCCACAATAGGCGAAGCACAGAAAAACATGTTTAGTTTTACTGCCATTTTTTTAGTTATTAATATTTTTTTCTTGAGTGTTGGTGCCTTACTTTATATGTATGCCGACAAAAATGGCATTTCAATTCCAGAAGTTGCTGGCGTGGCTCGAACTGATTTGCTTTTTCCAGAAATTGCTATTCATCATTTGAGTATTGTTCCGTCGATTGTCTTTTTATTGGGGCTAACGGCAGCAACATTTGCAACTACAGACAGTGCGCTAACGGCATTAACAACTTCTTTTTGTGTAGATTTTTTAGGAATGGACAAACAAGAACAACAAAAAAATGCTTCTGTGAGCACCAGACATTGGGTTCATATCGCTTTTTCGTTGTTGTTGTTTATTGTTATTTTGGTTTTCAATGCGCTCAATGATGACTCGGTGGTAAAAATGGTTTTTAAAATCGCGTCTTATACTTATGGGCCACTTTTGGGTTTGTTTTCTTTCGGACTTTTTATGAAAACCAAAACGGTCAAAGATCAATTAGTGCCAATTGTTTGCTTGATTTCTCCTTTGATTTGTTTTTATATTTCTCAAAATTCAAAACTTTTCTTAGGTAATTATGTTATCGACAATGAACTCATCATTCTAAACGGATTAATCACTTTTATCGGATTATTACTCATCAGTAAACCTGCCACCGGACAGACGGTTTTTTAGTAATTTTGATGATATTAAAAAGGTAAATTCATCTTTTAAAGTATTAATTATATTTTCTTTAGCATCCATATATTGCAACCTGAATGTCCAGTTGCTCCTAATGGTTTTTCGAGTTTTAGAAATCCTTGTCTTTCATAAATCCCAATGGCGTTTGAAAATTCTGGTAAGCTTTCAAGATATAATTCTGAAAATCCATGAGTTCTTGCAGATGCAATGCTTTTTTCCATCAATAACCTACCGATTCCTTTGCCTCTTGCGTTGGCAGAGATGTAAAATTTAACCAATTCTACAGTTTGTTTTGACAAACCAGAGGTAGGATATATGCCGCAACAACCAACAATTTCATTATTGATTTCAACTACCCACAACACAGATTTTTCGGTCTGAAATAACTCAAATAAATGGTCCGTAGTTGGGTCAGAAAATACGGTACCTTCTTGGGGTGCATTATATTCATAGAAAACCGTTCTTATCATTTTTGCTAAGAATGCGTTGTCTTCTTTATTGACTTTTCTGATTTGCATTGTTTGTTTTTGGATTATGAAAGATTCATGAAGCTGTAAAAAGATAAAAATTAATGCGAAATGAGAATAAAAAATTTAAAATTAAACGATTTTTTTCAAAAAAGTTTTTATAGTTATACTTCCACCATAGTACATAAAATACATAGCCAAGAGATATAAAAAAACCAAGGGACTGTAATCTATTCATGTCTTTTTTTGTCAATAACTAGTAAATCCAAACCAAAAGAGTCTTCTGTTTTAAATCACCGATCCAAATATATTAAAATAATCCACACTCCATTATTCTCATAATTCATTCATGCCTTTTTTTTGGGGTTTGAAGGTTTTATAAAATATTTTTAGAAAAAAGTAGATTTTTTGCACTTTAGAAATTCAGTTTCTGATCTCAAAACATTCATTTTGGAGCTGGCTGAGTTTAGGAAGTAGGTTTTAGGTGGTAGGATTAAGGTGGCAGAGCTTAGAATGTAGAATTTCACAATCCATAATTCACGATTCCTAATTAAATTTAGTATTCTAATTTGCCGACATAGCGAATTAGTTTAGCGATTTTTATCTTTCTGTTATTGATATATGGTGAGGAATCGCTGGCTTTATACTTTCTTGGATTTGGTAGGATTGCTGCGATTCCAGCGGCTTGCTCAACGGATAGTTTATTAGCATTCTTGCCATACCAATGTCGGGAGGCGGCTTGAACACCATAAATGCCATTTCCCATTTCGATCGAGTTTAGATAGACTTCCATAATACGTTGCTTGCCCCAAAAAATTTCAATAAGTATCGTAAAATAGACTTCTAGTCCTTTGCGAATATAACTTCTGCCTTGCCAAAGAAAAACATTTTTGGCGGTTTGTTGCGAAATAGTGCTGCCGCCTTTAAGCCTTTTTCCTTTTTCATTATTTTTAAATGCTTTTTTAATTGCCGTAAAATCAAATCCATGGTGGGTCATAAAAGTTCCGTCTTCGCTTGAAATTACTGCTTTTTGAAGATTTGGCGATATGTTTTCAATAGGTACCCATTCGTGACTAAAAATGGCGTCTTTTCCGTCCCATTTATTTTCAATAATTCTAACGACCATCAATGGCGTGAATGGAACAGGCACAAATCGAAACAAGATAACGGATAAAATAGACAGTCCGAAAAACCAAATTAATAGCCTTTTTAGCCAACTCAAACTTTTTTGTAACATATAATTTTAGATTAAATCCGCTAATTCTTTACCTATTAAACTCCCTATGGCAACGCCCATTCCGCCAAGTCGAACGCCACAATAAACATGATCTGAAAGCTGCGAAACGATGGGCATTTTCTGACTGCCAACGCCCATAATGCCGCTCCATCGGTGCGCAATTTGAAATTCGCGATGGGGCAAAATTACTTCTTTTAGCAATTGTTCCAATTTATTTTGAATTAAATCGGTGGTGACTAATTCGGTAGTGGTTTCTCTTTTGAAGTCAAGGTTTCTGCCACCTCCAAGAAGAATACAATTGTTGATATTTCTGAAATAATAATAGCCTTTGTCAAGATGAAATGTTCCTTTAATTTTCAAATCTGGAATAGGTTCTGTAATCAAAACCTGAGCTCTTGCTGGTTGTACAGCTGTTTTGGTTAATTTAGAAGCAAAACCGTTGTTTGCAAATAATAATTTTTTGGTTGTGAAACTAAAATTGTTCAGTTCGACCAGAACATGGTCTTGTTTTTCATGAAAATTAGTAACGCTTTGTTGGTTTAAAATCAAAATATCATTCGTTTGGGCTTTTTTTAATAAAGCTTGCATCATATTCCCAATGTCGATCTGGGCTTCAAATGGATTAAAAATCATGGTGTTTTTAATATTATTAAAACCAAATTGATTGTTTTCTTTAACAAAAACGGGGCTATTGAACAGCGATTGCAATAATTCATTAATCAATGGTAATTTAGAAACGCAGTTTTCAAAAGTGGCTGTATCTTCATTTAAAAATAATTCGTAGCCGCCAAATTTTTTGAAATCTAAAGCAGTATCGCTTAGATTTTTTCGGAGCAATTGCAAGCCATTCCATCTTTTTTGCACCAACTGAAATACTTCTTCTTCGCTATGTGATTGAAGATCATCAATAATTTCTGAAATGCTGCCAAAGCAAGCAAAACCAGCATTTTTTGTGCTAGCTCCTTGTGGCAAAAAGCCCCTTTCGAGAATTAATATTTTGCTTTCTGGAAATCGCTCTCTTAGTTGCAATGCCGCATGAATCCCTACAATGCCGCTTCCAACAATGGTGTAATCAATGTTTGAAAACCAGTTTTTTATTTCCCAATAACTTAATTGCATTTTTTGATTTTTTTTTAAGGCTTGCTAAATTTTCTGTAAGGTTACAAAAAAAATGTTTGTTGACAAAGTTTTAAATACATGCTTTCTATGTTGATTAAGAGTTTAAAATAATACTAATTTTAATACTGTTGCATTATTAAAAAGGCACATTTTAATTTCATATAACTTTAAATAATTGTTAGTTTCAATTCTTGTTTATGTTAATATAATTTCATTCAAGATTAACTCTAATTACTTTTAAGCTTGGATAAATATTTGATAGTGTTAATTTAATGTTATGAACAAGTATAATTTTGACAAATGCACTAGCTTCAAAAATACCTCTAACCTTATAATAAATGTTATTAATCGACACTTGAACTTCATAGAACTAAAAAATAAAAATACAACTTTTATTCTGACATACATTTGCACCCTGTTTAAAAAAAAGGTTGCTTTTTAACTGTTTTTTTAGAACAAAAGAAAATAAAAAAATAATTTAAGTTTAGTAAAATGGTACAAGTAGAAAAGAATCAATTTAAAAATACTGCAAAATTTATTGTAAGTCTTTTTATGTTGTTATTGTTTAATTTTCAAAATGTAAATGCGCAATGTTTACCAATTCAAGACGAGCAAGAATGTTGTAGAAATGGTTCTTGTTTAGGCCTCGTTTACGCTGATTATGTTTCAAATCCATCTTTAGATGTTTTTACTTCATCACAAAATGGTTTTGTAATCAATTTTGAAACTTATAATTCACACATTGGAACAGGAGTTTTTTCAGGAACTAACTGCTGCGGTAAATTTTCTGACAATTTTGGTATTCAATTTAAAATTCATAAATATTCGATATAGTTTGAGAAACCAATTAGCAAAATTTTAATGCAACTTCGAAAAGATTAACTGTTGCTTAAAGTAAATAATTTCTCTTTCACACAAAAAAAAACACATACACTAATTAATTTTTATTTCACATGAAAAATTCTATTTTTAAACTATTTACAATAATAGTATTCTTTTTTTCAATGTCTGTTTTGGGTCAAAATTCTATTACAAGAGTTCAATCTGCAAAAGGAAACTCAGGAGCTAACAAAGTTACATCTTTTGTAGTGACTATGACTTCTACCCCAGTTAACGGAAATACTCTCGTAGCTGTTATTTCTACCAGTAATGACGCTGCTGGAACAATTTCGAGTATTAGTCAATCTGGAGCTACATGGACAAGAGCTGCTCAGTCAACTAACACAAGTGGTGTAACGACTGAAATTTGGTATGCATCCAATGTATCAAGTGCGGCAAAAGCAATTACGATTAATCAAGCTTCGTCCAGATCTGCTGCGGTAGTTATTGAATATAATAATATAGCAACGGTCAATCCAGTTGATCGAACTGCAACTACAACAGGAAATTCAAACTCGGCTTCAACAGGAACAACAACTTCAACTTATGGTGCTAATGAATTGTTTATAGGAGCTATTGGTCTTGAGAGAAGTGATTACTCACTTGGAACTGCAACAAACAGTTTTGCTACTGTCGATAATTCGGTTTCAACAAACGCTAGTCCTACTAGTAATTCGGAGGTTTATGCATTAGAAAAATTGGTTTCAACCATAGGAACTGCTTCTTCGGGTGGTACAGTAACCTCAGATTTGCAATGGGCAGGAGCAGTAGTAACTTTTAAAGAAAAAAACAACCAAGTCAGTGCACCTTCAAGTTCACCTACTTTATGTATTAATACTGTTTTAACAAATATTACACATACCACTACTGTTGCAACAGGTATTGGAACAGCAACAGGTTTGCCTGCTGGGGTTACAGCTGCTTGGGCTAGCAATATCATTACAATCAGTGGTACTCCAACAGCATCAGGAACATTTGCATACAGCATTCCATTAACAGGAGGTGTGGGTAGTGTAAATGCCACTGGAACGATAACAGTAAGTCCAGCATCAGTAGGAGGAACCGTTGCAGGAAGTGCAACAGTTTGTTCAGGAACAAATAGTACTACATTAACATTAAGTGGTAATACCGGATCTATTACTAGATGGGAGTCATCTTTGGATAACTTCGCAACAGCAGGTACAGCAATTGCTAATACGACAACGACATTAACAGCGACCAACTTATCA
>CAIXNQ010000291.1 GCA_903920835.1 uncultured Bacteroidota bacterium
CAGAATAACGAGAACCAAAATAACCAAGATAAGCAAGATCAAAAAGATAAGAGTGATCAGCAAAAACAGCAGGACGAGAAGAAGAAGCAGGAAGAAGAGCAAAAACAACAGGAAGAAAAGAAAAAGCAGGAAGAAGAGCAGAAACAGCAAGAAGAACAAAAACAACAAGAACTTCAAAAGCAAAAAGACGCAGAATTGAAAATGCCCCAAAAAGTTAAATCGTATTTGGGGCATTTTTTTTATGGAAAGAAAAGTAAATCGGCTATATATTTAAGTTAAAATAATTGGCGTTTTATGGATATAAAAATAATGTTCAAAAGAAGCTGTTTCTAAACTCAAAAATCTAGTCGGTTCAAATATATCAAATTAGATAAGCAATTACCAAAGTATGTCAAATCTAGATTATTGCCGAAAAAATAAAAAATACTCAAATGGTTTTAAATTTAGAATTCTAAAAACGATTGAAATAGAATTTCATTATTTGCGAGACATTTCTATAATTCTACATCACGGTCGAAAAACATGGCGATGCTAATTATATTCTAAAACACAAAGATGGCTATAAAATCCAGACCGATATTGACGGCGCTACTTTGACCATTTCCGTTGCGCCTTGGCAAGGATTTACGCCCGATTTTTGGGGCAAAATTAAACCCTTCGCATTTTTAGAGTTTACACAAAATTCTGTCCAGTCTCGTCCAGTCTATAATTGCTTCTAAAGTTTTGATTGCTGCTGTCAGTGTTTTACTCTATGCTGTCAGTGTTTTACTCTTTGCTGTCAGCTTCTTGCCTCTTGCTGTCAGCGTTTTACTCTTTGCTGTCAGTTTCTTGCCTCTTGCTGCCAGCGTTTTACTCTTTGCTGTCAGCTTCTTGCCTCTTGTCGTCATCGTTTTACTCTTTGCTGTCAGCTTCTTGCCTCTTGCTGTCAGCGTTTTACTCTTTGCTGTTATCGTTTTGGTTCTTGCCGTCGGTGTTTTGGTTCTTGCTGTCGGCATTTTACTTCTTGACGTTGGCGTTTTAAAAAAATGCGCCAACGCACAATAGCAAAACGACAGCGACACAAACTAAAACTTTTGAAGCAATATTTCTAAATTATATTCATGAAAAATAATTTACCAATTTGTTTAATAAAATTACTTAATTCTTAATTAAAGTAAATATTATTTTTTAAAACAAACTAACACCCAAATACAACTAAATGTTGCAAATCATAAGTAGCTTATTTAATAAAGAATCGATGGATATTCATATCTTTAGTACCCAAAAACAGTGGGTAAATGAATAATGAGATTGATGTATTGCAAGATTTTTCTATTTGTTTGAAAAACAGTTAGGAACTCGCCGCTCTTCTCAGTAAGAGAAATGCTTCAGGAACAAGAAAAAGTTATGAAATACCGAAAAACATAATAAATAATTATCCTACTTTAGCAGTAGCATACAAAGAAGATGAATACAATAAAGACGGTATTCCTTTTGATTTTATTGAAATCTTAAATAAAGACCAAAAAAACGAACTTCCGTTAAACAAAGGCAAATATAGAATTGTAATTAAAAACAGAAATTATATGATAACAAATGATTATGTTATTAAAATTAATTAGAGTGTCTAAGAAAAAAATGATTTTATAAAACTTAAAGCCATATTTCAACTTCACCTCCCGAATTTCATTGCTTTAGAATATTTATGACCACAATCGTTGGTGGCTTCGTTTATTTTTTTGTAATTTGCTCCAATTTAATGATCCAATTGCTATGTCTTTAACTCCTTTTTCAAAAAGTCAACTGCTTCCTCAAGAAGAAAAACTAGAAGTAGCGCGCGCCAAGAGTGAACTTTTTATTGGCATTCCGAAAGAAACCAGCTATCAAGAACGAAGAATCTGTCTCACTCCTGATGCGGTGAACTCGCTAACTTCAAACGGACACCGCATTATGATCGAAGCTGGAGCAGGCGAAAGTTCGAGTTATACCGACAAAGAATATAGCGACGCAGGAGCACAAATTACGCAAGACACTAGCAAAGTTTTCGGTTGCCCCATCATTCTAAAAGTTGAACCCCCAACGATGGAAGAAATCGAAATGATGTCGCCACAAGCCATCTTGATTTCGGCAATTCAAATCAAAACCAGAAAAGGCAATTATTTTGAAGCTTTAATGCAAAAGAAAATCACCGCTCTGGCTTTTGAATATATCAAAGACGACGATGGTTCTTATCCTGCCGTGAAATCATTGAGCGAAATTGCAGGCACCGCTTCTATTTTAATCGCCGCCGAATTAATGATCAATAATCAATTTGGAAAAGGGCTTTTGTTTGGCAATATTACTGGAGTTGCACCTACTGAAGTCGTGATTATTGGCGCAGGATCTGTAGGCGAATTTGCAGCAAAAACGGCTCTTGGTTTGGGTGCCAATGTGAAAGTTTTCGACAATTCCATCACGAAACTCCGCCGACTTCAAAACCATTTGAACCAACGAATTTTTACCTCTACAATCCAACCCAAAGCATTGCTAAAAGCACTTCGACGTTGCGACGTAGCCATCGGAGGAATGCGTGGAAAAGACCGTTGTCCCGTAATTGTAACTGAAACAATGGTTGAATACATGAAGAAAGGTGCCATAATTGTTGATGTAAGCATCGACACTGGTGGTTGTTTTGAAACGTCAGAAATCACTACTCACGAGAAACCAACTTTTATCAAAAACAATGTGATTCATTATTGCGTTCCCAATATTCCTTCACGTTATTCAAAGACGGCATCGTTGTCTATTAGTAATATAATTACGCCCTATTTGCTTCAAGTAGCCGAAGATGGCGGCATCGAAAGTGCCATCAGATGCAACCACGGCTTGAAACACGGCGTTTATCTTTATCACGGAATTTTGACCAATAAATCTATTGGCGAATGGTTCAATTTGCCCGAAAGTGATATTAATTTAATTGTATTTTAACAATTGATTCCCTAAGGTTGCAGTGTTAAATAAACTACTTTTGCCACTTAATTTTATATTATGAAATTTGTTCATCGTTTTGCTTATTACCTCCTCGGATTATTCATTGGTTCATTATTTCTTAAATTTATATTGGATTATACTGGCAGCAAAGGACTCGATTTTTGCTACCTGCCCAATTGTAGGGTTTTGAAAAACATTCGCAACAAGCCTTTTATTTATGCCACTGAAGCGGCACAAAAAATAAACCAAAAATGGCTCGACACCACCGAAGTTAAATCAATTTTGACCAACGGCGATGTAGATTTTAGTAAAAGTAACAAGCCTGCAACTGGAGGCGGAAAAATTTATATCATCAACGGAATTAATAAACAAAAAGAACTATTTACGCTAGAAGTAGTAAATTTTGAAGAAAAAGCAGTTTTAAAAGACATCCGCAAACAATAAACCCATGCCTCGATTCGTAGAAAACGATTTGCCAAAAGCAAAAATCAACAAAACCTCACTCAACAAAGCGGCATTACTTTTTAAATATGCCACCAATCATAAATGGAAATTTTATGTAGGTTTGTTTTTCTTACTATTAACTGGCGGAACAGCATTGGCTTTTCCAAAATTAATGGGAATGCTGGTGGACTGTGTCAAAAACAAAGACAACACCCAAGCCAACACCATCGCTCTGGGACTTGTAGTGATATTATTCATGCAATCTATATTTTCCTTTTTCAGATTGTCGTTGTTTGTCAATTTTACCGAAAATACGTTAGCCAACATTCGGTTGGCACTTTATAGCAATCTGGTGAAACTGCCAATGTCGTTTTTTTCTCAAAAACGTGTGGGTGAGCTCAACAGCCGCATCAGTTCTGACATTACTCAAATTCAAGACACATTAACTTCTACTATTGCAGAATTTCTAAGACAATTTATTCTAATTATTGGAGGCGTAATTCTATTGGCTAGCGAAAGTTTAAAACTTACGTTATTGATGCTTTCAGTAGTGCCATTAGTTGCAGTTGCTGCAGTAATCTTCGGGAGATTTATAAGAAAATATTCTAAAAAAGTGCAAGATCAAGTTGCCGAAAGTCAGGTTATCGTTGAAGAAACCATGCAGGGCATTAGCATCGTTAAAGCTTTTGCAAACGAATGGTATGAAATTGCGCGATATAACGGAAAAATAAAAGAGGTTGTTGAGCTCGCCATCAAAGGCGGAAAGTATCGAGGTTATTTTGCATCGTTTATTATTTTTTGTTTGTTTGGGTCGATTGTAGCTGTAGTTTGGTTTGGTGTTCGATTGAGCATCAGCGGCGAGATGAGCGTTGGTCAGTTAATTTCATTTGTGCTTTATTCTACTTTTGTTGGCGCATCTTTTGGTGGCATTGCCGAATTGTATGCCCAAATTCAAAAAGCCATTGGAGCTACAGAACGTGTCTTTGAATTACTTGACGAAACACCCGAAAAAATAAACTCACAAGCAATTGTTACTTCAAAAATTAAAGGTGATGTAACTTTCAAAAACGTTGCTTTTAGTTATCCAAGCCGTAAAGAAATTCAAGTTTTGAAAGACGTGAATTTTGAAGCCAAATATGGTCAAAAAATTGCCATTGTTGGCCCTAGCGGTGTCGGGAAATCGACTATTGCATCTATACTACTACGTTTTTATGACATTAATGGCGGCACAATTGAAATAGACGGGAAGAACATTTATGATTATGAGCTTGAAAATCTTCGTGGCAACATGAGCATTGTTCCGCAAGATGTGATTTTGTTTGGAGGCACAATCAGAGAAAACATTGCCTACGGAAAACCAGACGCTACTGAAGCAGAAATTATGCTTGCTGCCAAACAAGCGAATGCACTAAACTTTATTAATGGATTTCCAGAAAAAATGGAGACTATTGTGGGCGAACGTGGCATTAAACTTTCGGGTGGACAAAGACAACGTATTGCAATTGCAAGAGCTTTACTGAAAAACCCAAGCATCTTAATTCTTGACGAAGCTACCTCTTCATTAGATTCCGAAAGCGAAAAATTAGTTCAAGAAGCATTAGAAATATTGATGGAAGGAAGAACAAGCATCATTATTGCGCACCGTCTTTCAACCATTAGAACTGCCGACCAAATATTAGTGCTTGACAACGGAATAATTACAGAACGAGGAACGCATCAAGAACTAATTGAACTCGAAAACGGATTGTATAAAAACCTGAGCAATTTACAATTCAGCAATTCCTAAAAATCGTGGCAAACCTCAACGATATTCAACAATGGATTCAAGCGAAAAGATTTGAAAAAGAAAATCTAATACTGAAAAACAGCCCAAATCTTGACAATCGAGTGGTGTTTATGGGAGATTCTATAACGGAATTTTGGTTAAAAATTAATCCGACATTTTTTAAAACCAACTACATCAATCGAGGCATTAGCGGACAAACAAGCTCACAAATGTTATTGCGTTTTCGGAATGATGTGATTGAATTACAACCAAAAATAATAGTGATTTTAGCAGGAATTAATGATATTGCTGAGAACACTGGCAAAATCCCACTCGAAACCGTCTTCGGAAATCTGGTTTCTATGATGGAACTTGCAACAATAAATAAAAGTAAAATTATCATTGGTTCTTTATTGCCTGCCGATTTCTTTCCATGGAAATCTGGGCTGAATCCTGTTGAGAAAATACAAACATTCAACCAATGGTTGCAAAATTATGCTACAAAAAACAATCATGCTTTTGTTGATTTCTTTCCAGCGATGGCAAACCAATCCAAAGGAATGAAAAGTGAACTTGCTGATGATGGGGTTCATCCAAATTTAAAGGGTTATCAAATCATGGAACCTTTGATAGAAAAGGAAATTCAGTTGTTTTTGCAATAATTTCAAAGACTAAACGCAGTTGTATTCTTGATTTCGCCAATCATAAAAGTGCTGTGCGTGCTCCCAATATGCTGTAAAGTTGTGAGTTTGGTGACCATAAATTCCCGATATTCTTCCATATTATTGACACAAATTTTTAGAATATAATCGTAGTCTCCACTAACGTGGTGGCATTCTAAAACTTCGTCGAGTTTGATTACTTCGCTTTCAAAAGTGTTTAAAAAATCTTTGGAATGTTGCACCAATTTTAAATGACAAAACACTAAAAACCCTTTATTGATGGTGTTCCTGTTTAATAAAGCGACATATTTTTCAATAATTCCTTCACGTTCTAGTTTCTTGATTCGTTCATAAACCGCAGTTGCAGATAAATTTAATTTTAAAGAAAGTTCTTTGGTGGTTTTCTTAGCATCATTTTGAAGTAACGTCAGCAGTTTTTTATCTATTGTATCTAAATTCATAAACTTATTTGGTAGTGATTAATTTTCTTAATTAAATTAATTTGAAGTCAAAAATAAGTGATTTATTCTTTTAAACACATAATCAATAGTTATATTTTCTAAATTAGAGACCATTCATTGACAAATAAATTATAAATACACATCTTTGAACTCTAATAAAAATCTATTAACCAAATTAAAAAATCAATTATGAAAGATTTTAATCCAGCCGACCGTATTCAAGATTTACAATATTTTGGTGAATTTGGTGGCGTCAATCCATCAATTTCTGATTCTTCGACCTATACTTTTTTGTCGGCAAAAACAATGTTCGACACTTTTGAAGGCAATGCCGAGGGCTGCTATCTTTATTCCAGACATTCGTCGCCTAGCAATCTTTATTTAGACAAAGCCCTTGCAGCAATGGAAGGAACAGAAACTGCTAACGTTGCAGCTTCTGGAATGGGAGCCATCACTCCTACCCTATTGCAGCTTTGCGGACAAGACGATCATATTGTTTCGAGCCGAACTATTTATGGCGGAACTTATGCTTTTTTGAAAAATTTTGCACCAAGATTGGGCATCAAAACCACTTTTGTTGACATCACAAAACTTAACTTAGTAGCAGCTGCTATTACTCCTAAAACCAAAGTTATTTATTGCGAAACCGTCAGCAATCCGTTGCTAGAAGTTGCTGATATTGCGGGGTTGTCTGCCATTGCAAAACAACATGGATTAAAATTAGTAGTCGATAATACTTTTTCACCGCTATCGGTTGCGCCAGCCAAATTGGGTGCTGATATTGTTATTCATAGTCTCACAAAATACATTAACGGAAGCAGCGATACTGTGGGCGGTGTTACTTGTGCCTCTCAAGAATTTATTGACAGCTTAAAAAATGTAAACAACGGAGCAAGTATGCTTTTAGGACCAACCATGGACAGCCTTAGATCGGCAAGTGTAATGAAAAACCTACGAACACTTCATATCCGAATGAAACAACATAGCCATAACGCACTTTATCTTGCGGAAAGATTTGAAAAAATTGGCGTTAAAACCGTATATCCTGGATTGAAAAGTCATCCAAGTCATGATGTTTTTTCTAAAATGATGAATCCAGAATATGGTTTTGGAGGAATGATGACGCTTGATGTGGGTAGTTTAGAAAAAGCCAATGAATTAATGGAATTGATGCAAGAAAGAAATTTGGGTTATCTTGCGGTTAGCTTAGGATTCTATAAAACCTTGTTCAGTGCACCAGGAACTTCCACTTCAAGCGAAATACCTTTAGAAGAACAAAAAGAAATGGGATTGACCGATGGCTTAATTCGTTTTTCTATTGGTCTTGACAATGATATTGAACGCACTTTTGAAATGATGAAAAACTGTATGAACGATTTGGGAATTCTATAAAAACGTTACAATATATTTCATAAATATTATCAAAACCTCAAGTTGCCAGCGCGCTTGAGGTTTGTTTTTTAGCACTATATTTGCTTTCTAAAAAAAATCAAACTTAAATGCGTTTACGAACAAATATTATTTTAATTCTAGCTGTAGTAAATATAGTTGGCTGTAAAAAAAACACCACAGAATTAAATTCAACAACTAAAAAAGAATCGATTGTTCGTTATGCTAAAGGATTTTCTTTAGAGAAATATCAAGGATTTTCGATTCTGACAGTAAAGAATCCTTGGCCAAATGCAGCTAAAACTTATAAATACATTCTAAAAGAAAAGAAAACAATATTGCCCGACAGTTTGCTCGGAGCAACTATTGTTAATATACCTGTTCAGCGAATTGTAGTAACTTCAACCACTCATATTCCATCTTTAGAGATGCTTGGAGTTGAAAATTCTTTGGTTGGTTTTCCGAACTTGAATTATATTTCATCAAAAAAAGTACGTGCTCGGATTGCTATAGGAAAAGTTAAAGAATTGGGTTCAAACCAATCTTTAAACACCGAAGCTGTGATTGATTTGCAACCCGATGTCATCATTGGATATGGTGTTGATAAATCGAATCCAACACTCGAAAACCTTGAAAAAAGCGGACTAAAAGTACTCTTTAACGGCGATTGGAACGAAGAAACACCACTCGGAAAAGCAGAATGGATTAAGTTTTTTGGGGCAATTTATGGCAAACAAAAACTGTCGGAATCTGTTTTTACAATTATTGAGAAAGAGTATTTAAACACTGTAGAACTGGCAAAAAAAGCAAAGAAAACACCCGCTGTTCTGGCTGGTGATATGTTTCAAGACAAATGGTATTTGCCCAAAGGAACCAGTTGGGGAAGTCAATTATTAAATCAAGCCAAAGGCAATTATTTATGGTCTGCAAGCACCGGAACTGGTAGTTTAGCTTTATCGTTTGAAACTGTTTTTGACAAAGCAAAAGATGCTGAAATATGGATTACCTCTGGGCAATTCAAATCATTGGCAGAAATGAAAAAAGCCAATCCGCATTATGAACAATTTGTCGCTTTTAAAACCAAAAAAGTATATTCGTTTGTTAGAAAAGAAAAAAATGGAGGCATTCTTTATTATGAATTAGCTCCCAATCGCCCCGATTTGGTGATTAAAGATATTGTAAAAATACTTCATCCAGAACTTTTACCAGACCATAGACTTTATTTTTTTGAGCAGTTGAAATAATTGAACTTCATGATCAAAACTTCTTCAAACAAACTTGCTTTTTCAATACTAATATTGGGAATGCTATTCTTTATAATAGCCAATCTTTCTTTAGGTCAGGTACAGATTCCTGTTGAAGCGGTATTGAAAAGTTTGATGAACCAGCCCACCAAAGACACTTGGCATTACATCATAATCAATTTCAGATTGCCCAAAGCCATCGTAGCAATTCTAGTCGGGATGGGGCTATCAAGTTGCGGATTGTTGATGCAAACCTTATTCCGCAATCCGCTGGCGGGACCTTATGTTTTGGGGCTCAGCTCGGGTTCAAGTCTGGGCGTTGCTTTTGTGGTGATGGGCGCAGGATTTTTGCCAGCCGTATTTTCAGAAATTTTACTTTCATCTTTTGGCATTGTATTTGCCTCCTGTTTGGGGAGTTTTATGGTGCTTTTGGCGGTTTTGATAGTAGCTAGAAAACTGCGCGACACCAATACAATATTGATTGTTGGGCTCATGTTCAGTAGTTTTAGCAGTGCCCTAGTGGGCATATTGACCTATTTTAGCTCTGCCGAACAATTGCAAAAATTCACATTTTGGACTATGGGAAGCCTTGGCAACCTGCCGTGGTCGTCAATTTTGTTTTTATCAATTGCTGTTTTTATGGGGCTTTTAATTTGTGTCTTCTCCTTAAAATCGTTAGACACTTTACTGCTCGGAGAAAACTATGCCCGAAGCATGGGACTTAACGTCAGCAAATCGCGTTACTTAATTATTGCAGCTACAAGTTTGTTAGCAGGAAGCATCACTGCTTTTGCTGGACCAATTGCATTTATAGGTTTGGCAGTGCCGCATCTTGCTAAAATGATTTTTCAAACCAGCAATCACTGGATTTTGTTTTGGAGCACACTACTCATCGGGGCAAGCATTATGCTGCTTTGCGACACGGTTTCGCAGTTGCCGGGCTTTGATTTTACGTTGCCCATCAACGCCATTACCTCTATAATTGGTGCACCAATAGTAATAATGCTTCTGGTTCGCAGAAAAAGTTTTGAGTAAATTAGTTTAGAGATCGGATTTCTGACTAAAACCTTACTATTCTTATGTGATTTTAATTGATTGTATAGAAATTGTTCAGAAAAATCTTAAGAAACACTTAAATTACTAACTATTAATTAATATTAACTGAAAGTGAATTTGATTTAGTAACAATAAAGTTACTTTTACAACGTAAATAAAAATCAAAATTATTATGAAAAAAAATGTACTTAACTTTATAGGATTTGTAGCTCTTTTTTGCATTTCTTATAATGTTTCTGCTCAAACTGCGGGGACTTTAACCTTTAAAGTAGGAGAGGTTTTGCCAAAAGCTTCAACATATTCTGGAACAAAAAGAGTTTTTGCTGTTTGGATTGAACAAAACACCACAGGAACAACTTGGACGTATGTAAAAACATTGTGTGCTTATGGAAAAAACACCCCTTCAAATCATATTCCAACTTGGAAAACTGCATCAGCTTCAAATACAACAGGAGTTACTTCAACTTCAACTTTGACTTGGGTTGCAAATGCTTTGCAAACATTAACTTGGGATGGTAAAAATGTTGCTGGAACACTTGCTCCTGACGGAAATTATAGAGTTTCTGTAGAAGAATGTTGGGATCACGGAGGGACAGGTGTAATTAGAGTTCCATTTACAAAAGGTACTGCAGCAGTAAATCTTACTCCTACAGCAGATACTAATTTTAAAAGTATGACTTTAGTTTGGACACCTACCTTAGCAACTGAAAATTTTTCTGTAAATCCAGAAGCTATTGTATATCCAAACCCTACTAAAGGAGTTGTAACTATTGATTTTAAAAGTGATGTCAAAAACATTAAAGTTGTTGATTTATTAGGCAAAGAAGTTTATAACGAAGAAATTAAAGAAGCTACTTCTTCAACTTCTAAAAGAATTGATTTGTCTGGTTATAATGATGGTATTTATTTTATTAATATCTCAAATGAAAATGGTAAATCAACCTATAAAGTTTTACTAGAGAAATAGTAAGATTTTTTAAATAGGTTCCTATTAAATAACCGTCCAGACATTGTTTGGACGGTTTTTTTTTGAAGTTTTAGATTTAAGGTTTCAATTTTTAACCCATTATTTAAAACTTCATTTCAGTTTGATTTAATCAACACTGGCTTGTCAAATGGTTATATTAATTGTTTTTTTGTCCAATCAATATAGGTCATTTCAAACTTAATTTCTTTGGTTCCGTGGGTTCCAACTTCGTTCCAACCTGCTTTTCTGTAAAATTTTTCTGCTCTATCAAATTGTCGTAGTGGACTCTAGCAGTATGAAGGTTCGAATCCTTC
>CAIXNQ010000292.1 GCA_903920835.1 uncultured Bacteroidota bacterium
TTACTGATACTATTGATTTTTTCAAGTTGTTTGGTAAAAATTATTTCAGAAACTATTTTGTCATCAATGGTGGTCCTCTTTTGATTCTTATGGTGTTGTTATACTTTATTGTGAAAATCTACACCGAATTTTTTATACCAGAAATGTCGGGTTCTCGCTTTAATAAAGATGCTTTTTCAATCTATTTTACTGCAAATACCGCATTGATTGTAATTGCTTTTTTCTTTTTCCTGGCAATAGCAATTATAATTTCATTAATCAACGTTACATTTCCGATTGTTTATCTCAATTTATATGAGAAAAAAGGAACTACAGAATTTTCTGTTGGCGAAATTGTTACCGAATTAAAAGCGCACGTTGCTCAAATGATTAAATTCACAATTGGTTTGTTGTTTATTATCGCGCCATTATTAACAATTATACTAATTATCAATGTTCTTCTTTGTATTATAATCGTTGGGATACCCTTGCTATTTATCGTTATTCCTGCCTTGATGACTTGGATAATTTTGAGTTATTATGACTATATTGTCAATCAAAATAGATTTTTCAGATCGCTAAGTGTTGGGTTGTCAATGCTAAAACAACAATTTTGGACCATTGTTGGCACAACACTTTTGGTGGTTTTTATCATTCAATTCATTCAAGGAATTGTGTCTTTTATTCCATCTTTTTTTGGAATTGTTTCTTTATTTACAATATCTTCGGGCAGTGCTACCGCTGCAGAAGTCGCCGGAAACGGTGCCTACATTGCGATACTAATGTTGGTAACGACCACACTTGGTTATGTCATGAACAACTTTTTCTTTATCAATCAAGGCTTAATTTTTTACAGTCAGCGAGAGGCAACAGAAAGCAATTCGACCCACAGTTTAATTGACAGTATCGGAAAAGATAGTGAGTAAATCCTTTGTTTTATTACTGCTTTTGGTGGGTTTCTTTTTAGAAGCTCCAATTGTTGTTGCTCAAAAAACAACTACAAAACACCAGCCCAAAAGCGAAATCAAAACAGATTCAAGCGCAATAACACTTCATAACTTTAATAGCAATTTCAAGCAGAAATATAAAGGCAATGCTTTTACGTATGAATTTAAAACGCCCGAAAAAAACGGTTGGGACCGATTTAAAGAAGCTGTAGCTGCATTTTTCAAAAAACTTTTTAATATTAGCGATGGCAAAACCTCCATGCAAATTGCAACCTATTTCATTAGAATTTCAGCTTTTGCAATTATATCTTATGTTTTTTATTTATTGATAAAAGCCCTAATGAACAAGGAAGGACAGTGGCTTTTGGGGAAAGATTCATCAAAGAAAGTTATCGACAGCTACGATTTAGAAAAGAACCTTCAAAGCGTTGACTTTGAAAAACTGATTCAAAAATCGTTGCTCGAAAACGAATATCGATTGAGCATTCGCTATTATTATTTGTGGGTTTTAAAACAAATGACCTCAAAAAACATCATCGATTGGGATCCAGAAAAAACCAATTCTGATTATCTGAACGAAATTAAAAACGAAGCACTGAAAGCGCACTTTGACTATTTGTCTTATTTATATAACTACACTTGGTATGGTGCATTTGATCTTGATGAAGCTGGTTTTGTTAAAGCCAAATTGGCTTTTGAAAAGGTAATAAAATCAATCGCAAATGAATAAAACAATCACGATTTATCTCTGTTTGCTGTTCGTAATTTTCGGTTTAATAATTGCTGCCGAACAAAACACTCCGAAGCCCATCGACTGGTCGCCAACTTATGCTGTTAACGACAAAAATCCGTTGGGGCTTTATGTTTTTAATGCCGAAATGCCAACTTATTTTCAAAACCAAAAAATCAGTACTGTTACTGTTTCGCCCTACATTTTCTTAGAAAAACACACGGCAGAAGATTCAGAAACGCTAATGTCTGTCTCCGATTTGTGTGCGTTCGACCAGCAATCGGTCAACAAAATATGTGCGTTTGTCAGACAAGGAAATAATGCTTTTTTGAGTGCAACGCTTTTTCCAAACGAACTTCTGGATTCGCTTAAACTCGAGATGGATTCTGAAGTAAAATGGAAAGAAAAACCTTACAATTGGGTGGTGAACCCAAAGCTTTTCCCCAAGAAATATAACCTTAACGAAGGCAACGGCAACAATTATTTTTCTAAAATAGACACCCTTCAAACCACCGTTTTGGGCTATCAAAGTGGTGATAGCACTCGGGTTAATTTCATTAAAATAGCTTTAGGAAAAGGCAGTTTCTTTCTGCACACACAACCCAATGCTTTTTCTAACTTTCATTTATTGAAAGCCAA
>CAIXNQ010000293.1 GCA_903920835.1 uncultured Bacteroidota bacterium
CTCACCTTCACCTTGAAGATCTCTTGCTACAGAATTGTTTTTTACTGTTGTGAGTCTAGTTAGTTCTTTTTCATTTAATGGGCGACTTGCATCAGCCATTGCACATTGGTTATAGTCAAGACAAAGGTGGAAATCAAGTTAAAGTGCATTTTAATAACAAATTGACCAATTTGCATGGACTTCTTGATTATGGCATTATAGAATATAAAGAATTAACACTGAAACAATGTCTGAAGTCAAACACAGAAAAAGAGGATGTTACTAAAGGAACAGTGCTTGACTGGGCAAAAGAATCTCGAAGCCGTCTTGATGCTATTTATGATACCAAGGGAGATACCATTTCAGAAACTTATACAGAAACCAATTACACTTTGATTAAAAGTCAGTTGAACAAAGCAGGAACTAGACTTGCGTTCGTTTTGAAAGAAGTTTTTAAAAAATCATAAATTTTTCAAAATTCAATCTCGTTCAAGGCTCAGAATGGCCTTATAAAAATACCGACAGCAAATTCTGTCCCTTGAACACGCATCTAAAAGTCCCGACAGCGAATTCTGACCCTTGAACACGCATCTAAAAGTCCAGACAGCGAATTCTGACCCTTGAATGAGCATTAAAAAGTACCGACAGCGAATTCTGACCCTTGAACGAGCTTCTAAAAGTTCCGACAGCCTGTTCAAGGCCTTGAATGGGTTCTAAATATTTTTAAAACCTATAATTTTGATTACAACAGAAACAAACAAGTCTAGATTTCTCAAAACTATCAATAGAATTTAGCAAATTTCAATTCACTATTCTGGCTATCTTTGTGGTTTCTAAATAAAAAATATGGATTTTCATGTAGTTTCGGATTATCAGCCCAAAGGAGACCAGCCTCAAGCCATTGAAAAACTCGCCAAAGGAATTATTGAAGGCGAAAGATTTCAGACTTTATTGGGAGTTACGGGTTCTGGGAAGACATTTACAGTCGCTAATGTAATTCAAGAAGTGCAAAGACCTACCTTGGTTTTGGCACACAACAAAACACTTGCTGCCCAACTTTATTCCGAATTTAAACAGTTTTTTCCGAACAATGCTGTTGAATATTTCGTTTCATATTATGACTATTACCAGCCCGAAGCGTTCATTCCTGTTACTGGCGTTTTTATTGAAAAAGATTTATCTATCAATGAAGAGTTAGAAAAAATGAGACTCAGTACCACTTCGTCTTTACTTTCTGGACGGCGTGATATTTTGGTTGTAGCATCGGTTTCGTGTTTATATGGCATCGGAAATCCTGTTGAATTTCAAAAAAATGTTATTGCTATAGAAAGAAATCAAGCCATTTCGAGAACAAAATTACTACACCAACTGGTTCAAAGTTTGTATTCGAGAACAGAAGCCGACTTTAATCCAGGCAGTTTTCGCATTAAGGGCGATATTGTTGAAGTATATCCAAGTTATGCTGACGATGCTTTTCGGATTCATTTTTTTGGAGATGAGATTGAAGAAATCGAAAGTTTTGAAGTAAAAAATGCGCGTGTTATCGAAAGATATGAAAAGCTCACGATTTATCCTGCCAATATGTTCGTTACGTCGCCCGACGTTTTGCAGAATGCCATTTGGGAAATTCAACAAGATTTAGTGAAGCAGGTTGATTATTTTAAAGAAATAGGCAAACATTTAGAAGCCAAACGACTTGAAGAACGCACCAATTTTGACCTCGAAATGATCAGAGAATTGGGCTATTGCTCCGGAATTGAAAATTATTCTCGTTATCTCGACGGGCGACAACCCGGCACCAGACCGTTTTGTTTGTTAGATTATTTTCCGAAAGATTTTTTAATGGTGGTCGATGAAAGCCATGTAACGCTTTCGCAAGTTCATGCGATGTATGGTGGTGACCGCAGCCGAAAAGAAAATCTAGTAGAATATGGTTTTAGACTTCCTGCAGCTATGGACAATCGTCCGTTGAAATTTGAAGAGTTTGAAAGTATGCAAAACCAAGTCATTTATGTTTCTGCAACCCCAGCCGATTATGAACTTCAAAAAACCGATGGAGTAGTGGTGGAGCAAGTCATCAGGCCCACAGGTTTGCTGGATCCTGTAATTGAAATTCGACCTAGTTTGAATCAAATTCATGATTTAATTGAAGAAATTCAACAACGCGCCGAGATTGACGAAAGGGTTTTAGTGACTACTTTAACCAAAAGAATGGCAGAAGAATTAGCTAAATATTTGACAAAAGTAGGAATCCGTTGTCGGTATATTCATTCAGAAGTTGACACGCTCGAACGGATTGAAATCATGCAAGACCTCCGTAAAGGATTATTCGATGTTTTGATTGGCGTCAATCTGTTGCGAGAAGGATTAGATTTGCCCGAAGTTTCTTTAGTAGCCATTTTAGATGCCGATAAGGAAGGTTTCTTGCGAAGCCACAGATCGCTCACACAAACAATTGGTCGTGCTGCCAGAAACTTGAATGGAAAAGCCATTATGTATGCGGATAAAATCACTGCAAGCATGCAAAAAACGATTGACGAAACAACTTATAGAAGAACCAAACAAATCAATTATAACACAACCCACAATCTCCAACCGATGGCACTCAACAAGAAAATTGAAAGTGCTTTCACTAAAAATCCGTTGGTTGATTATGAATTGGGTGTAACCCAACTTAAAGCCGCCGAACCCGAAACGGAATATCTAACAAAACCCGAAATTGAAAAACGCATTCGTGAAAAACGTAAAGCAATGGAAAAAGCGGCCAAAGACCTCGACTTTATGAAAGCGGCTCAATATCGAGATGAAATAAAAGTATTGCAAGACAAGATGTAGTCTTTTAAATACTGAAAGCAGCATGATTTATTTAAACTTCTTTTAATAATTTCTCCTTTAAACATAATGAAAGGTTGTATATAATTTATAAAAGTTTACTTCATTTTGAATATATTTACAGTCAAAAAATCAAATAAAGTCAACAAATGAATACCGTTTTTTCTTTTCTATTTCTGTTTTGTGTTGCGCTAGCCATTGGCATTTATATCGGAAAATTATTGTTTACATCAAATTCTAAAGCAGAAAAATCCTTTGCAGACGAAAAAAATCAAATTCAGTTGCAACAGTTTCAGTCCGAAAAAAATAATTTAGAACAGCAGATTCAAAAATTAAATCAACAAAAAGAAATATTACGTAACGAAAAGGATTCATTAACTATTCAATTGACCAAGAAAGAAGTCGATTTAGATAACCTTTTAGAACGTCACAAAGAACAAAAACAAGAAGTTAAAGAGCTTCAAGAAAAATTCACTAAAGAATTTGAGAATTTAGCAAATAAAATTCTTGATGAAAAATCGACTAAATTCACAGAGCAAAACAGAGAAAACATGAAAAATATCTTGTCTCCACTGCAAGAAAAAATCATGCTTTTTGAAAAAAAGGTTGAAACTACTCACAAAGAAAGTATTGATTATCATGCAGCGCTTCGTCAGCAAATATTGGGTTTGCGTGATATGCACGAAAAAATGAGCAAAGAAACCATCAATTTGACCAAAGCGCTCAAAGGCGATAGCAAAATGCAAGGCAACTGGGGCGAACTTATTCTTGAAAGGGTTTTAGAAAAATCAGGTTTAGAAAAAGATCGCGAATATTTTGTGCAACAAAGTCACACCACCGATGATGGAAATCGAGTTTATCCAGACGTTGTGATTCAGCTTCCTGATGGCAAAAAAATGATTGTTGATTCAAAAGTTGCTTTAACGGCTTATGAACGTTACGTTAATGAAGAAGACGATTTGCATAAATCAATTCATTTGAAAGATCATGTTGCGGCAATAAAACGCCACGTCGAACAACTGAGTGATAAAAATTATTATGATTTATATCAAATGGAAAGCCCTGATTTTGTATTGCTTTTTATTCCGATTGAGTCGGCATTTGCCTTGGCTTTAAACGAAGATGCAAGCCTATATAACAAAGCCTTCGAAAAAAATATTGTTATAGTAACACCAACTACATTGCTGGCAACCCTTCGCACAATCGACAGCATGTGGACCAATCAAAAACAACAAGAAAATGCCTTAGAAATTGCCCGACAAGCAGGCTTATTATACGACAAATTTCAAGGTTTTGTTGAAGATTTAATAAAAATAGGTAAAAAAATGGAAGAAGCCAAAACCGAATATGGAAGTGCCATGAACAAACTGGTTGATGGTTCAGGGAACCTTATTAACAGAGTAGAAAACCTTAAAAAAATGGGTGCAAAAGCAAAGAAATCATTACCGGAAAGTATCATTTTAAGAGCCTCAAAAGATGAATAATAATTACAAAACTGTTCACTCCTCTAAGATTACATTGTCAGAATTAATGTTGCCTTCGCACACCAATTTCAGCGGAAAAATTCATGGTGGTTATATACTATCATTGCTAGACCAAATTGCGTTTGCTTGTGCCTCAAAATATTCAGGATTTTACTGCGTAACCGCCTCGGTTGATACTGTCGATTTTTTAAATCCAATAGAAGTTGGCGAATTGGTTACGCTAAAAGCCAGTGTAAATTATGTTGGCAAAAGTTCCATGATTGTCGGCATTCGTGTTGAATCCGAAAACATACAAACTGGAAAAGTAAAACATTGCAATTCATCCTATTTTACAATGGTTGCCAAAGACAAAGAAGGAATAAATGCGACCGTCCCTGCACTTGAATTAATCAATAAGGACGAACTTCGGCGATATTTTAATTGTTTAAAGTTAATAGCTTTAAAAAAAGAACACAGCCAGCATGAAACCCAATCTGATTTTGAATCGAAAGAAGATTTAGAAATACTAAAAAATTATCGGGTTATTTATAACATCCTAGATTAGAATAAAATTATTAAATTCGTAAATTGCGCACTCAAATTTGAATAAAAATTATCAATGGAACCACAAACTCCTTATATTCCTAAAAATAAAGTAAGAATTGTAACTGCGGCCTCACTTTTTGACGGACA
>CAIXNQ010000294.1 GCA_903920835.1 uncultured Bacteroidota bacterium
GCTAACAAAAACTTCAGAGAAAACGTAATCTATATTTATGTAGATTTCATGGGGCTAAATAAAAGGTATGGGATCATTCTTGATATGATAGATCAAGAATCTGTAAGCGCGGAAGAACAATTGTTTTTGAAGTTATTAAATGGATTGAAGCTGTATCTTAATAAGAGTGAAGAATTACCAATTATCAAATATCCTACAACAAACGAATTGAAATTATTACCAGAGGTACTTGTTGGAAGATTTTATGGTTATCAAATGCTCTGTGCGGCACATCATCAAAGCAAGGAGAAGGAAGAAATTATATGGAACGATTTTTTATCTTTCATAAAAAAAGAGACCCATATTCGTCTATATTTTCATGAATTTGTTCATGCTTTATTGGTAATAAAGAGCCTACAAAAATTAAACTACTTACTAGAAAATTATTTTGAAGAAATTATTGATAAATTGCACATGCATAGCTATTTGGATTTGTTCATTTACAACCTTATAGATGTTATGGTTTGTTTTAAAAATAAGGATATCAAAAGATCCAAAAATATCTTTAACAATTTAGATACTACAATTTCTAAATATGGAGCTGCCTATTATGATTATTATCAGATTTTTTATGCAATTACAGGCTATCACTTGGCTACAAATCATAAAGAAAAGCAATTATTTAAAGAGGAATATCAAAAACATGTTGCTTTAGCTCAATTAATAGTTTTTGATGAACTTTATTTAGAAACTTACTTCGAATAGTGAAACGAGCACAATAAAAGTGTAATCAAATATTGTCAATTCCTTATTCCGCTTTGACATTGCCTTAAACCGTCTTTTCATTACCTTAAACCAGCTTGTCAATGCCTTAAACCATTAATTTTAGGTTGTATTTTAGGAATCGAAGTATCTAAAAAACAAAATTGGAGTAACAGAAACCGAGAAAACTTTAGAATTTAGTCGGTCGGGTGTATTAAAATGTTATTTAAAATAATAAGTCAAACTAAGCAATGCCATTCGTTTTGTGCCGGGAGTGAAACAAATTTCGGTAACCGAGGTAGGTTCGTTTTTCAAGCGGGTTTCTGTGGCAAACTGCGTTTCTTTCCATTGGGTGTTTAGAATATTGTTGACACGAAAACCAATTTCATATTTCTTTTTGGTGTAATTAAAAACCGCATCGGCAATCAAATAGCCTTTGGCAGTCAACGAATAATCTTCAATAGCTGGTCGATCGGACAGAAAACGATAGCGCAAACCTCCATTAAATCCATTGGTGCTTTTATAGGTAATGCCGCCCGTGGCACTCCAAATGGGCGCTAACGGAATATAATCTTGCCCTTTGATTTCATTAACATAACGACCATGAGCATAGTTAATGTCGGTGTCAAAATATAAAGAGCGAATGGGTTCATATCGAACCGATAAATCAAGTCCCAAACGCTTGGTTTGCCCCGTAATTTCTACGATGCCACCATCGCCGCTATAAACAAACTCTTGTTCCATATTTAAATACCAAGTAGCAAAATGAAGTATCAAATTAGAAAATGGTTTAAACACGGTTCCCAAGTCGAAACCAGTTGAAGCAGGAAGTATTTCTTTGCCGTTAGTAACCACAACTGCTCTCGTATCGTTTGAATGAAAACCACGTCCGGAACTAAAATAAAACTGCGTGTTTTTTGTAGCATGATAATAAACGCTGAACTTAGGGCTTAATTTGTTTGCTTGAGCGTTATAAACTCCAGTTCCGTTTAAGGTTTCATCAGTAGCCAATTTGTTGTTGTATTTATTAAAGAATTGGTCGAAACGCAAACCCAAATTAGCACTCCATTTTTCGTTAAATTTAAAAGTTTCGCTAGCAAAAACCCCCAGATTAGTTTCAGAAATAGTGCCAAGTTTGATAGGTTTGACCACCGTATAACGGTCGATAGTGTTTGACAACTCCGAATTATTGGTAAAATCCATTCGGGCAGTAGCACCAAAATCTGAGGTTATTTTCACTTTTCCAAAGTAGCTAATGTGATTGTAACTGCTGTTATAACCTAAAAGATTTCGGTCTTCTTTTTGCCGAATTTGATCGCCATTGATAGGATCGTTTAAGTAAAAAGTAAAATTTGTATGCAAATCAAAACTGTAGTTTGAATAATAGAATTGATTTTTAAACAAATCTCCATTCTCTAAAGTTGTTAATATTTGGGCATTCAAGTTGGTTCGCGTTGTTTTTCCGCCTTCGGTTGGGTCAATCGCACCATAAAACCCAATGATTCCTTGATCTACGGCTCGTTCCGGAATTTGACCCGAAGCGTCCCATCTGCTTTGAAGTGTCCCCGCCGAAAGGGTCAAAAAACTTTGATTTGAGATTTTACCATAATATTTAGTAAAAAAATTAAATCGATTAAAATGTTGTGGGTTGTCAAAATAGCTGTCAGAATAATTATACTCAGAAGCAACGTACCAAGACTGTTGTTTTGCTTTTTGTGTATCGTTTAGCAAGTTGAATAAACCAACAATTCGTTTAGAATTAAACATTCCGCCCTCGAGTTTCACTAAATTTTGGTCGATGCTATTGGCAGTTTTAAAGTCAACGAAACCAGCAGTGTTGAAGTTTCCTTTCTCGGCATAATAACTTCCTTTTTTAAAATCAATTGCTTCTATAGTTTCCGGAATTATAAAATGGGCGTCAGCATAGCCTTGACCATGAGCGTGAGAGACCATATTAATGGGCATTCCATCAACATTAAGACTAATATCGGTGCCGTGATCGCAGTCAAAACCTCTAATAAAAATTTGCTCGGCTTTGCCGCCGCCCTGGTGTTGACCGATAAATAATCCAGGAACAATACGCAAAACTCAAATTCACATCTAAATCGGTCACAAAACCAAAAAACATGGTTGCCCAAGCAATGTAAATTATAGATTCGTAAGCATTGCTCCA
>CAIXNQ010000295.1 GCA_903920835.1 uncultured Bacteroidota bacterium
ATTTATATTAAAAGCAAATATAATAATTAATAATCAAATGAATAAAAATTTTATTGGGCTTTAACAGAATTTAATTCTATAATGGTTTTATATATTTATATTTATATCCATTTTCAAACATTATCTTCTATGAAGGTTTTTAATTTGCAATTTTCTTCTCACTCTGATTTCTAAAAACCAATTGTCCGTCGAAGGCATCGAGTAAAATAATACTATCTGTAGTTACTTTTCCAGCCAAAATTTCTTTACTCAATTGGTTCAATACTTCTCTTTGAATTACTCGTTTTACAGGTCGTGCACCATATTGTGGGTCAAAACCTTTTTGTGCTAAGTAAGCAATTGCATCTGGGGTGGCGTCCATTGTAATGTTTTGATATGTTAACATTTTGGTTACGCCTTTTAGTTGTATACCTACAATTTGTTTAATGTTGACTGCAGTTAATGGCGTAAACATTACAATTTCATCAATTCTATTAATAAACTCGGGGCGCACAATCTGTTTTAATAACCCAAGAACTTCAACTTTGGCTGCTTCGGTTGCTGCATCAACACTCCCTTTAAGGTTTTCAAATTTCTCTTGAATAATAGCGCTTCCAATGTTAGAAGTCATGATGATAATCGTATTTTTAAAATCTGCCACACGCCCTTTGTTATCGGTCAAACGTCCTTCGTCTAATACTTGTAACAAGATGTTGAACGTGTCAGGATGTGCTTTTTCAATTTCGTCTAACAAGATTACAGAATACGGTTTTCTACGAACGGCTTCGGTCAATTGTCCGCCTTCGTCATAGCCTACATATCCTGGAGGTGCACCCACTAATCTACTTACAGAATGTCGCTCTTGATATTCGCTCATGTCAATTCGGGTCATTGCATTTTCATCGTCAAATAGGTATTCGGCTAATGCTTTTGCCAATTCGGTTTTTCCAACTCCAGTTGTTCCAAGAAATAAAAACGAACCAATAGGTTTTTTCATGTCTTGTAATCCAGCACGGCTTCTGCGAACGGCGTCACTCACTGCTTCAATAGCTTCTTCTTGACCAACTACCCTGTGGTGCAATTCGTCCTCTAATTTCAACAGTTTTTCTCTTTCGCCTTGCAACATTTTCATCACTGGAATTCCGGTCCATTTAGCAACCACTTCCGCAATATCTTCACGAGTTACTTCTTCTTTTATCAATGAAGTTCCCGATTGGTTTTCGATCAATTGGGCTTGAAGTACGTCTAATTTTGCTTGAGCTTCTTTTATTTTTCCGTAACGAATTTCGGCTACTTTTCCGTAATCGCCATTGCGCTCGGATTGTTCTGCTTCTGTTTTGAAATCTTCAATTTCTTGCTTTACATTTTGAATACTGTCAACTACATCTTTTTCAGATTTCCATTTGGTGAATATTTCGTTGCGTTCTTCTTTCAAATTTGCCAAATCCATTCCCAAACCTTTCAATTTGGTTTCGTCATTCTCACGTTTAATAGCTTCAATTTCGATTTCCAATTGCATAATTTTTCGATCTAAAACGTCCAATTCTTCGGGTTTTGAATTGATTTCCATTCGCAATTTAGAAGCTGCTTCGTCCATTAAATCGATGGCTTTATCGGGTAAAAAACGATTGGTAATATAACGTTGCGACAATTCCACAGCGGCAATAATCGCATCGTCTTTGATTCGCACTTTGTGGTGGGTTTCATATTTCTCCTTTATTCCTCTTAAAATTGAAATTGCACTTTCAGTATCAGGTTCATCGACCAACACTTTTTGAAAACGTCGTTCGAGTGCTTTGTCTTTTTCAAAATATTTTTGATATTCGTCTAAAGTGGTGGCACCAATCGCACGAAGTTCGCCACGAGCCAAAGCGGGTTTCAAAATGTTGGCGGCATCCATTGCGCCTTCTCCACCACCAGCTCCAACCAACGTGTGAATTTCATCTATGAAAAGCACAATGTCGCCTTCAGCAGAAGTGACTTCTTTTACAACCGATTTGAGTCTTTCTTCAAATTCCCCTTTGTATTTCGCACCTGCAATCAGAGCCCCCATATCTAAGGAATAAACCACTTTATCTTTTAGATTTTCGGGCACATCGCCATCTACGATTCTGTGCGCCAAACCCTCGGCAATTGCAGTTTTACCAACACCTGGCTCGCCGACTAGCATCGGATTGTTTTTGGTTCTACGCGTTAGAATTTGCAATACACGACGAATCTCTTCGTCACGACCAATTACTGGGTCGAGTTTACCACTTTTGGCTAATTCATTAAGATTCTTAGCATATTTATTCAAAGAATTATAAGTTTCTTCGGCTGAAGCAGAAGTTACGCGTTCGCCTTTGCGCATTTCGTCAATAGCGGCTTGCAATACTTTTTCAGTAACGCCTTGATCTTTTAGAATTTGTGCAACTTTGCTTTTTGATTTGAAAATGGCTAAAATCAAATGTTCGATAGAAACGAATTCATCGTTCATTTTTTTTGCAATGATTTCGGCTTCGTTTACAGTTGTGGAAGCATCACGCGAAAACATAATGTCACCACCTGAAACTTTTGGAAAACTATTAATTGTGCTGTCTAATATTTTTTTGAATAACTCCAGATTGACGTTGAGTTTTTTCAAAATAAAAGGGGTTACATTTTCATCAACTTCTAATATGCCTTTGAAAATGTGTTCGTTTTCGAGCTGTTGTTGCCCAAAACTTTGTGCAATTTGCTGTGCATGTTGCAACGCTTCTTGCGATTTGATTGTAAATTTATTGATGTTCATAATTGTATTAATTTCGTTATGAAACTAAAACGTCAATTAATATTCCAATCTTAAATCTAAGACAAAATGGCTGGATAGTTTGTTTTAAAGCACTAGAAACAAGTCAAAAAGACGTGTTTAATGACAAAAAAGAAACAATTAATGAAATGCACTGAATAATTTTGAAGCTTCATTGTAGCTGCTTTCAAAACTCATTGGGCTCGTATTTGTATTTTCTTTTTTTGCAGTAAAATAGGAAAGTAGTTTTTCAGTAGGCATATTTCCGGTTAATTCATCGGTAGCCATTGGGCATCCACCAAAACCTTGAATTGCACCGTCAAATCGGCGGCAACCTGCGATATATGCAGCATCAATTTTCTCAAACCATTTGTCGGGAGTGGTGTGCAAATGAGCTCCAAATTCTATATTTGGGTATTTAGGAATTAAATTTGAAAAAAGATAATCAATACTTTCAGGTGTTGAAGTTCCAACGGTGTCGGACAATGACAAGATTTTAACACCCATTTGAGACAGTTTTTCTGTCCATTCACCCACAATTTCAACATTCCAAGGGTCGCCATAAGGATTTCCGAATCCCATTGACAAATAAGCAACCACTTCCTTGTTGGATTGGTCAGCAATAGCTAAAATTTCCTGTAAAGTAATTAAAGATTCTTCAATCGTTTTGTGTGTATTTCGCATTTGAAAATTCTCTGAAATTGAAAACGGAAAACCCAAATACTGTATTTCTGAGAATTGACTTGCGCTCAAAGCGCCTTGAATGTTTGCTATAATTGCCAACAATTTACTGCTGGTTTTAGATAGATCTAATTTTGCCAAAACCTCAGAGGTGTCTTGCATTTGCGGAATGGCTTTTGGAGAGACAAAACTACCAAAATCAATGCTGTCAAATCCAACTCTAAGCAACGACTGTATATAGGAAACTTTAATATCGGTCGGAATAAAATTTTTGATGCCTTGCATGGCATCTCTTGGACATTCTATAATTTTAATCGGCTTCATAAGTGTTCAAATATATAAACTTTAATTAAAAAAGAATGCAGTGAGCCAACAACAATCGTTTTCCGTGCCATAAAACCGAAGGATTAATCAATACAATGCAAAAAACTCCAGCAACAATTAGCAACTTTAAAACAGAATGTAGTTGCAGAAATGCTTCTTTTGTGAATGAAAATTGAAGCTTGATTGCAAAAATGATTAGAACAATTAAACAACTATAAAAATAGAAATCCATGTAGCCAACATCATAGATATTAATCAGAAAATAAACTGGAAATAGACAACTAATAATCAAAAAAACACAAGCTTTTTTAGACCATTGCTCACCAAACTCAATTGGAATTGTGTGATAACCACTTGCCAAATCGCCTTTGATATTTTCTAAATCTTTAATCAATTCTTTGATAAGTAGTAAAATAAATAAAAATATTGCATGATTAAAAATTACTGCCAAATCGTTTGTGTGATTTTCTATTTCTTCAAATGGCAAGTTGGAATAAAAGTAAAGTAGAATTCCGAAGAATGGAAAAACGGCAAGAAATGCCGCCATAAGATTGCCAATAAAAATTTTCTTTTTCAGTTTATGAGAATAAAACCATATTAAAAATATATAGCTTGCAAAAAATAAAGCAGCACGAAAAGAAATAAATAGTGCTAAGGAAGTTGCTAAAAAATTAAGTCCAAAATAGACATTTAATTTTGTTTTTTGGCTAACCAATCGGTCGAGCAATGATTTGTTTGGACGGTTAATTAAGTCTTTTTTACTGTCATAAAAACTATTAATTATATATCCAGAAGCGATGGTTAAAGTTGAAGAAAATACCAATAAAAACAAATTACCATCGAGTAAAATAGTCAACGCCCGTTTTTCTGGAGACAAAATAAAAATAGCCGAAAGATACTGTGCCAATGCGATTATTGGAATATTATATCCTCTAACCACAGAAAACAGACTGAAAACTTTTGAAATGAAAAGTTTGTTTTTACGACTTAGCATTGCTAATTATTTACTTCTAAAAATTAACAACTTAGAATTGGTAAACCACTTCTAGCTTATAACCTTTTAAAGAAGTTTTTGCTTTTTCTAAATCTTCCGTAAAACCAAGAATATAGCCGCCACCGCCTGAACCACAAAGTTTCAAATAATAATCATTTGTGTCAATTCCTTTTTGCCAAATGCTGTGAAATTGTTCTGGAATCATTGGTTTGAAATGGCTTAAAACAACTTTTGAAAGTTTTTTTGTATTTGAAAACAACGATTTCATGTCGCCACCCAAAAAGTTCTCTACGCAAGCGTCTGTATATTTTACAAATTGAGTTTTAAGCATATTTCGGAAACCTTGATCTTTGAGATTTTCCATGAAAATATTAACCATTGGTGCAGTTTCACCAACAATTCCTGAGTCTAATAAAAAAACAGCTCCTTTCCCGTCGGAGCTTTGCGAAGGAATTCCGGTAGCTTCAATATTGTCTTTAGAATTGATTAAAATTGGAATACTTAAATAGCTGTTTAAAGGATCTAAACCAGAACTTTTGCCATGAAAAAAAGATTCCATTTGTGCAAAAATTGTTTTGAGTTGGAGCAATTTTTCTCGGGTTAAATTCTCTAAAACCGTAATTTTATTTTGAGCATATTTATCATATATTGCTGCGACTAAAGCTCCGCTACTGCCAACGCCATAACCTTGTGGAATGCTTGAGTCAAAATACATCCCATTTTCGGTGTCTGCAATTAGATTTGCTAGATTGAAATTTACTAATTCGGGCTGTTCTTGTTGTAATTGCTCCAAATGCCCAACAAATCTTTTTAAGTTTTGATTTGATTTAATTGCTTCTTCTGATGAATTTTCATCAACTTTGAGCGCACCGTTATAAAAATTATAAGGAATCGAAAGTCCTTTTGAATCTTTGATAATTCCATATTCTCCGAAGAGTAAAATCTTTGAGTAAAATAGAGGTCCTTTCATAACTTTTAATTTATAATAACTAATTAAATTTTGTTTGGATTTTGACGAGTATCAAAAACTGAAACTATAACAATTTGATTCTTCACTGTTTTGTAGAAAATCGTTGTTTGTTTTGAAACATAACATTTTCTTAATTTATTATATTTATTAGCGGGGAAAATTTCTGGATCTATTAATAACAAATCAAAGTTGTATTTTAATTTTTGTAGAAACTTTAAGTTTACTTTTTCAGACCATTTATCTAAAATGAATTCAGAAATACTTTTGATTTCTTTTAGACTTCTGGCTGTAAAAATCAATTCTTTCAAAATATCCCTAACTGTTTTTTAACTTCATCATAAGGAATTGTTCTTCCTTTTTCAAAATCAACCAATCCTTCTTCTATAGATTCTTTTTGTGATTGACTCAATTCATCCCACCAATCATTTTCTTTAGAATAAAAAATTGCTTTTACTTTTTTTAATATTGTAATATCTTCTGTTTGGAGTAACATTTGAGCCAATGATATTTTTTCAGCTTGAATATCCATAATAAAAATTAAATTAAAATTTGACTTCCGCTTCCAATTTCATCACAAATATAGTGCCCATTTTGACAATAGCCAACTAATTCGGTTTTAATAAATTCTAAAACCTGATTTGATACATTTTTTGGATACAACAAATGAACGTTTGAACCAGCATCGAGCGTGAAACAAACAGGTGTTTTGGTTTGATTTCTGAATTGCCAAATTTTTTGAAGTATTTCTAAAGTGTTGGGTTTCATCAAAACAAAATAAGGCATAGATGTCATCATCATCGCATGAAGCGTGAGGGCTTCACTTTCGACTATCGCAATGAAATTTTCTAAATCGCCGTTTTGTAATACCGTTTTAAGTTTTGACAAATTTTCGTGGGCTTGCACAAAACGTCTTTCTGCAAACGGATGATGGTGCATTAAATCGTGACCTACTGTACTTGAAACTTGTTTTTCGCCTTTGTCAACCAGTAAAATAGTGTCTTGATAATCATTAAAAACTTTGTGAATTGAATTGGGGAATTCTACTCCAAAATAATTTGAACTTCCCCCTATTTCGGCATGATGCCCCCATGCAACCACCGCGCCTTTGATGCTTCGGCAGGCACTTCCTGAACCCAAACGGGCGAGAAATGATGCTTTTTTATAGAAATAATCTTCTTTCATTTCTGGAAATAAACTTCGTTCGAGTTGCATTACGTTCATTGCAAGTGCTGCCATTCCTGATGCCGAAGAGGCAATTCCGGAACTGTGCGGAAAAGTGTTTTGGGTGTCTATAACGAAATGATAATTCTTTAAATATTGACAATAAATCGAAATTCGTTCAAAGAATTTCTTGATTTTAGGTCTAAATTCTTCTTTAGGTTTTCCTTCAAATAACAATTCAAAAGAAAAATTATTTGAGGTCTCAATCTTTTGAAAACTAAATTTAGTAATGGTTTTGCAGTGGTTGAGGGTAAAACTAATTGACGGATTTGCGGGCAGTTGATTGTCTCTTTTTCCCCAATATTTGACTAATGCAATATTGCTGGGTGCGCTCCATTCAAAATGACCTTTGTCAAGTAATAAATTAGTTTCGGGAGCAATAAATTCATTTTCAGAAACCATTTAGATTTAAATTTTAAGCAAAGATACTTTTTTTTGAAAAAGGAATGGGTTTTGTTTATGTTTTTTGAATAAAGTTTAAACTTACCAAATAAAATTATACAAACTGACTTTATTAAATATGTATTTATAAACAGTATCTAAATTAAAAAAAACAATAATGTTAATAAAAAAACTCAAAAGTATTAGTGACTGGTTGAATTTATACTTAAAATTTTTTGTTTTTTGGATTGGCAATAATTTTCAGGGAATTGACTAGAACTTCCAGCGGGTTGACTAGAACTTCTGGCGAATTGACTAGAACTTCCAGCGGGTTGGCTGGAACTTCTGGCGAATTGACTAGAACTTCCAGCGGGTTGGCTGGAACTTCTGGCGAATTGACTGGAACTTCTGGCGAATTGACTGGAACTTCCAGCGGGTTGACTGGAACTTCCAGCGGGTTGACTAGAACTTTTGGCGAATTGACTAGAACTTCCAGTGGGTTGGCTAGAACTTCTGACGAATTGACTGGAACTTCCAGTGGGTTGACTAGAACTTCTACTAGACTGAAAAATTGATTTTTTGACTCGCTAAGTAGTTTTTTTTAGCTAACTATAAAGTGACATTGTGTTTTTGATTATATTTTGAGCAACACTTAAGGTAGTGTTCAATAAACTGTGAAATATATTTAATTATATTTGACATATAAGTAGTAGCAACTTTATGGCACAAATTCACCTATTTTAGGGTAGATTGGAGCAATTTTATGACACCACTACATAAGTTGGTATAAATTTTACATAGAAATCACAGATTTTAAAAATATGAGCCCAATAGAAAAACCAACCAGAGCAACATTAGAGAAATGGCACAAAGACCCAAATAATTGGAAATTTGGAATTTTTTATTTTAATAAAAATGACAAAAGAATATTTCCTCCAAAAAAAAATAAATATTTAGGATGGACCGTGAACTTTGCAAATCCATTATCAATAATAACTTTAATTGCAATAACTGCAACTATCATAATAATATCAAGATATTAAATATTGATATTGGTTCCCTCGATAATACGTGTCTCTTGCTCGTACCCAGAATCTATTTCAATAAATATGATGCCTGCTGCGGGCTCAATTAAGGAAACATTTTAGAAGTAAAGCAAATCTAGAGAAGTGGAAAAAATATTATCTTTGAAAAATGAATGATAATCAAACAAATTGGACACCATTTCCTGATGATAATTTACTCGGATTAACAGACAAAAATCAAATCAACGAAGCTGAAGCAAAAGGAATTGTAAATGCTGAACTTTATGTTTTTGAATTAGATACTGAAATTTTACTTTCTACAAATCTTATACTTGAAATTCACAAAATTGCTTTTGGGCAACTTTATGATTGGGCTGGAAAATGGAGAACTACTGAAGTAACAGTTGGTCAACTTATGCCACCAAAACCATCTTTAGTTTTACAGGCAATGTACCAGTTTATTGATAATTTAAACTTTAAAATCTCTATTGCTAAAAGTCGTAGTGAACATATTGATTGTCTGGTTTATGCTCATTACGAATTTATTAAAATTCATCCATTCAATAATGGAAACGGAAGAACTGGAAGAATTTTAATGAATATAGTTGCAATGAAATTTGGTTATCAACCTTTGGAATTATATTTCAGAGCAGGTGAAAGTAGAAAGTTTTATATTGGAGCAATGAAAGAAGCTGACAATGGAAACTATGAAATATTATCCCAATTGATTGGTGAAGAATTGATTTCCTTTTAATTCCTTTTCTTTCAAAACTTCATTAATAATTTTTACAATTTTAGTTTTTGGAACTTGTTGGTCTTCAAGTGACATTGTAGAAAATACAGTATTAGTAAGCACTTTTGACAAAAAGCCTTTTTCTTTTAACTGTGGATATTTTTCGTAGAATTTCATAACTTTACAAATGTATAAAAATTATCTATATTAATACACAACCACCAACACTTGCTAAATCTCATGGCTAGTTTTTCGGTAAATTGTTCGTTTACTTTTCATAAATTCGTTCGGGCGATTATGGAAAAGAAGATTTTAATAAGCCGCCAAAAGCTC
>CAIXNQ010000296.1 GCA_903920835.1 uncultured Bacteroidota bacterium
GAAAAATTTTCATATAAATCAGATTTTCTACTTTTCAATTCTTACTCAATCTTGACTGAGCTTATTGATAGAGCCACGCATTTTGTTGTAGCAATAGGAAATGAGCATGGATATCCAAGAGCATCCATTTCTGAAAAGTTGACATCATTTGGTTTGAGACCGTTAAATATAATTAGTAAAAATACAATTATTGACAAATCAGCAGACTTGGGTGTCGGACTTCAAATTATGCCCGGTTGTAATATTCATAAATTTACTACCATTGCCAATCACAGTATCATAAATACCAGTTCTGTTGTTGACCACGAGTCTTTTGTGGGAACGGGAGTCCACATAATGGGTTCGGCAGTATTGGCGGGTGCTGTTCGAGTTATGAATTATTCTTCAGTTGGAACAAACGCTACTATTTTGCCAAATTTATTACTTGGTGAATATTGTCAAGTTGGCGCCGGTGCAGTTGTCGTAGAAGATGTCTCTCCGTATTCCGTTGTGACAGGTGTGCCAGCAAAAATATTGAAAAAGGTAAATATAAAATCTCGTTACGACGATTTGATTGAATTGGATAAAATTATTAAAAAATAAAATTCACTTTTCAAATATTTACTATTTAAAATAATTTAAGTACAGTTTAGTGAGAAGAATTCTTTTCCATAAATTGAATTCATTTTAATAAGGCTCTTTTTTTGATTACAACGGACGATTACTGTTAAGTCCAAGATTTACAAGAGAACATCTAAATTGACTGGTGTTACTGCGCTGATTGCATATTTAACTGTTTTGCCTAACACAGCGTCTAAATGCTTGGGAGCGGCCCCATATCCAGGGCGCACGCTACGTACGTCAGCTTCGGTGACGACATCGCCGGGTTTGAGGTCTCGAACAAAGTACAAGGAACGACGAAATTTGACATTCGCTTGTTCGCTAGATTTTTGACCGTAGTCCACTTTGCCAAGGGCCAGCCATGCTGTTTTTGCACCTTCACACAAAGCTTTCAGATCTTTGGGCTCGAGCGAGAAACTGTCGTCAGGTCCACCGCCGTTACGGTCTAGTGTGAAGTGTTTTTCAATGATGGCTGCACCCAACGCCACGCTGACAATAGCGGTGGTGTTATCTAACGTGTGATCAGACAAACCCGTGACTAAGCCATAGCGTTGAATCATGTTAGTTAGGGTGTGAAGATTGTAATCTTCTGCTGGGGCTGGATAGCCGCTTACGCAGTGAAGAATGGCTAATTCTTTGCAACCACCAGAATGCGCTGCATCAATGGCTTCTTGAATTTCTTCTGCATCGGCCATGCCCGTGGAGATGATCATCGGCTTGCCAGTGCTGGCTGCATATCTGATCAATGGAAGATCAATCGCTTCAAATGAGGCAATTTTGTAGGCAGGTGCGTTTAGGTCTTCTAGTAGGTCAATTGCTGTTTTGTCAAAGGGTGAGCTAAAGATAGTGATGCCAAGTTGTTTGGCATAGTCAAACAAGGGTTTGTGCCATTCCCAAGGCATGTGGGCTTCTTCGTATAAATCGTAAAGCGTGCGTCCATCCCATAAACCGCCGTGAATTCTGAAGTCTTCTCTGTCGCACGGTAGGGTAATGGTGTCGGGTTTGTAGGTCTGCAATTTAATTGCACTTGCCCCCGCTGATTTGGCTTGCTCTATGATTTGAATTGCTGTTTCAAGTTTTCCATTGTGATTCGCAGACATTTCTGCAATTACATAAGGAGGGAAATCTTTGCCAATATCTATCCCTGCAATTCGAATTTTTTGTGATTTTTTCATTTATCTATAAACTCCGAGTACGTATTTGCGCGTGCTACTCCAACCTAGATTCGCAATGACATCGACGATCGAAAGATGAGAAATAAACTCAGAAGAATTTATCTGTTGATATTGTGATGGGCAATATTTTTGAAATCTAAGCTTTGCTGTTGTTTGATTATCAAAATAATCTTTGGCAAGGTATTCGGCAGAACCAATTGGCGAAAGATATTCGTCTGCATTGAAATATTCACAAAAATTTGCAAGCCGCTCAGACCTTTTCCCATTTATCATCAAATCACTACTTCGATAAAAAGTTGGATTTATTTCTAGTTTTTCTGCAATATAGCGAGTAATTTCTTCGTTGATGGCAGATAA